>JBKPFI010000185.1:0-3571 GCA_046728775.1 Actinomycetota bacterium
GCTCGGCAGGTACCTCTCCGAGGTCGTCACCAAGGCGCCCGGCGAGACCGACGACGTCGCGGGAATCCTGCGCGACACGAACACCGACGTCGTCGTCAACTACCTCCCCGTCGGCTCGGAGGAGGCGACGAAGTGGTACGCGGAGCAGATCCTGAGCGCCGGCTGCGCGATGGTGAACTGCATCCCACAGTTCATCGCGCGTGAGAACTACTGGCAGCGGCGCTTCGAGGAGCGCGGCCTGCCGATCATCGGAGACGACATCAAGTCCCAGGTCGGCGCGACGATCACGCACCGCATGCTCACGAGCCTCTTCAAGGACCGCGGGGTACGGGTCGACCGCACCTTCCAGCTCAACTTCGGCGGCAACTCCGACTTCATGAACATGCTGGAGCGGGATCGCCTCGAGTCGAAGAAGATCTCGAAGACCAATTCGGTCGCCTCGACGCTGCCGTACGAGCTCGACGCGAAGAACATCCACGTCGGCCCGTCCGACTACGTGCCGTGGCTCGAGGACCGCAAATGGGCCTACATTCGCGTCGAGGGCACCTCGTTCGGTGACGTGCCGCTGAACGCGGAGCTGAAGATCGAGGTGTGGGACTCGCCCAACTCGGCGGGCGTCGTGATCGACGCCGTGCGGCTGACGAAGCTCGCGCTGAACAACGGCATCGCGGGCACGCTCGAAGGACCGAGCTCGTACCTGATGAAGTCGCCGTCCGTCCAGCATTCCGACGACGAAGCGCGCGACCTGACGGAGGCGTTCATCCGCAAGCACGCGCGCAAGCAGGTCAAGGAGCCCGCGCAGACGTAGCGTCCGCTCTACACTCGGCGCGATGGGCCTTCGGGTCTGCCTCGTCACGCCGTTCGCCTGGTCGCGTCCGCACGATGTCAACGAGCACGTGGCCGGGGTCGCGCGCGAGCTGCGCGAGCTCGGCCACGACGTCAACGTCCTCGCGCCCTCGACCCGCGCGGCCGACCTGATCGCGGGACGGCGTGCGCTGCTGGACGGCGGCGGCGGCGACGTGATCGCGCTCGGGCCGGCGGTGCCGGTCTCGCGGCGCAGCCGGATCGGCGTGCCCGTCGGCGTCCGTGCCAACCTCTCCATCGCGCTGGCTCGGGGCGGCTACGACGTCGTCCACGGCTTCGAGCCGGGGCTGCCGAGCCTCTCGTACCTCGCGCTGCGCGACGCCCACGCGTTCGCGGTCGCGACCTTCCTCTCGCCCGAGCGGCTCGGCTACCCGCCCGGGCGGGCCCAGCGGGAGCGGCTCCTCGCGCGGATCGACGCGCTGGTCGCGACCTCCGAGGAGACCGCGGAGACGGCGGCCGAGCGCTTGCCCGGGGACTATCGCGTCGTCTCGCCCGGGGTCGACCTCGAGCTCTTCCGCCCCGCGCAGAAGCGCCGGCTCGTCGTCCTTGAGTGGCGGCCGGGCGAGCGTGCGCTGGGCCGTGCGGTCGTGCGCGCGGTCGCGGCGCTGCGGGACTGGGAGCTCGTCTTCCTGCGGACGAAGCCGCTCGCCGGAAGGCCGGCTCTGCCGCGGGCACTGCGCGGCCGCGTCCACGTGCGCACCCTGCGCGACGGCGTTGCCCGGGCGCGGCTCCTCAACGAGGCGGCCCTGTTCGTGCCGGCCTTCGAGGGGCTAGACCGCGTCGCCCTGGAGGCCGAGGCAGCCGGAGCAGCGGTCGTGACACCGCCGGGCCTGCGCGAGCAGCCTGAGCTCGCAGCGGCGGCCGTGCTCCGGCTCGCGGAGGACCAGGCGTTCCGAGAGCGCGAGGGCGCCCGGGCGCGTGCCGACGCAGAAGAGCAGAGCTTCGCCGCGGTGGCGCGCGACCTCGACGACGTCTACCGCGGCCTCGCCTCGAGGCGGCGCGCGGGCCGGCGCGGGGTCGAGCCGCTCGCGGACCGCGACTGGATCGTCGCCGACTTGCACCTCCATACCTCGTGGTCGCACGATTGCCAGATCCCGGTCGAGGACCTGCTCGACCACGCGGAAGCCGAGGGGCTCGGCGCGATCGCCGTCACCGACCACAACGTCTTCGGCGGCGCCGAGGAGGCGGTCGAGCTAGCGCGCGGCCGCGAGCTGGTCGTCATCCCCGGCGAGGAGGTGAAGACCGCCGGCCAGGGCGAGGTGATCGGGCTCTTCCTGTCCGAGGAGGTCCCGCGCGGGCTCTCGTTCCGCGAGACGGTCGAGGCCATCCGCGCACAGGGCGGCATCGTCTACCTGCCCCACCCGTTCGACCGGCTGCACGCGATTCCGGAGGCGGCAACCCTGCACCGCCATCTCGCGCAGGTCGACGTGCTCGAGGTCTACAACGCGAGGCTCCTGTTCGAGGCCTACAACGACGAGGCGCTGCGCTTCGCGCGCAAATACGACCTGACGATGGGCGCCGGCTCCGACGCGCACGTGCTCCAGGGCGTCGGCACCGGCGCGATGCGGATGCGCGCCTTCGACGGCCCGGAGGAGTTCCTGCTCAGCCTCCGCACCGCGCAGGTCCTGCGGCGGCCGCGGTCGCTGCTCTACCTTCAGTCGCTCAAGTGGGCGGCGCAGGCCAAGGAACGAGTGCGCTAGCGGAGAAGAGGGTCAAGCCGCGTGCCACGCTACGCGTTTGGTTCGCCGCAGAGAGCGCCGAGTGATGCCCACCTCAGTCCCGCACCAGCTTCGCTTCCGCTAGTCAATGGCCCCGGTGACGGACGAGATCTTCGAGAAGTACCTGCAAAAGGCCATCGCCGAGACGAACGAGCTCGGCGACGAGATCGCGCACGCGGCGGGCGAGGGGCAGGTGCCGGTGCTCGGGTCCGGGCACCCGCTCGCGGACGTGTTCCTGCTCAAGCACGAGCCGAAGCCGGCCGAGGTGCAGGAGGGCGTCGCGTTCTACGGGCGCGCGGGCCAGGCGCTGCTGAAGTCGCTGCAGCGGCTGCACATCGACCCGCTCGCGGTGTACGGGACGAACTGCCTCAAGTTCGCGGGCGGAGACGAGGAGGAGGCGCGCCCCTGGCTCGCCCGCGAGCTGCACATCGTCCAGCCGAAGCTGGTCGTCGTGATGGGCGAGGCCGCCTTGGCGTTCCTCAACTCGCTGGAGTTCGCGCTCGCGGACGCGGTCGAGCCGAAGCTCGGTGAGCTGCAGCGCTTCACGCCGACGATCCAGGCGCTCTACGTCCCGGACATCGACGAGTCGCTCGACGAGGCGCCGGCGAAGACCCGCTTCTGGAACGCCTTCAAGGCGCTGGGGCCCTGGTGGGCCGAATTACCGCCCTACTGACGAGGCGGGCGGCGGGATTCGCGGCGATCGCCGCGCTCGTCGGCGTCTACTACGGGACCCACCAGTGGTGGTTCGAGCTGGCGCTCTGGTGGGACCTGGCCTGGATCTGCTTGCTGCTCATCCCGGTCGTGTTCGGGCTCGTCTGGCTCGCGCTGCCGTTGTGGAACGCGCCGCTGCGGCAGCTGCTCATGCTTGCGGTGTCGTGCGGAGCGGTCGCCGCCGTGCTGCAGGCGACGGGCGCGGGCGTGGTGGCAGGTTTCGCGAAGCTCGCCGCGATGACCTTCGCGGCCTGGTGCTTCCTTCGCTTCTTCGAGGA
>JBKPFI010000099.1:0-4106 GCA_046728775.1 Actinomycetota bacterium
GGCGAGATCGAGTACGCAACGCTCGCCGACGGGACGCGCTTGCGGTACTTGAAGACGGGTTCCGGCCCGAGCACGCTGATCATGCTGCACACGGTTCGGACGCAGCTCGATCACTTCCAGCTCGTGATCCCTCGGATCCTGGGCTCCTTCACGGTCTACGCGGTCGACCTCCCCGGCATGGGTTGGTCGGACATCACGGCCGGCGCGAGTTACACCGAGCCTGCGCTCCGCCGTGCGCTGGTCGAATTCGTCACGACTCTGGACATGATCGACGTCACCCTGGTCGGTGAGTCGATGGGCGCGACGGTCTCGCTGACGGCCGCGACCGAGCTCGAAGACCGCGTGCGGGGCGTTGTCGCCTTCAACCCGTACGACTATCCCCAGGGTGTCGGCCGAGCCAATCGGGTCGCCTCCATCTACGTCGGCGGTGCACGATTGCCCGCGATCGGCCCGGTGGTGACGAGGATGGAGAACGCCCCAGTCCTCGGCATCGTGCTGCGCGGAGGGCTGCTGGATGGGCGCAAGCTGCCAGACCACTACCTTGCCGAGCTGCGCCGGGTCGGCCGCCGGCCCGGCTACGCGCGCGTCGCGCGCGCGGTCTTTGGCAACGTCGACAGCATGGTCGCCGCGCGAGAACTCTACGGCCGCGTCACCGCCCCTGTGATCCTCGCCTACGGCGATCACGACTGGTCGCGCGCGCCGGAACGTGAGGCCAACCGTGCCCTGCTTCCAGACGCAGAATCAATCGCGCTCGACGACACCGGACACTTCGCTGCGCTCGAACAGCCCGCGCGCGTCGCTGAGATCCTCCTCGTCAAAATCGGCGATGGCAAAGACAGGGGCCACCGACGATACAGCGAGCCCTCGCACCCACCGCCGAACCGTACTCAGCCTCGCTCTGAAGCCCACCTTCCACCCGACAAAAGCAATGAGGAGCCGCCATGGCGAACGAGAACCGCCAGCGGAGCGTGCTGCTGATCGGTAAGAGCCAACTCGTCCTCGACCACGCGGTCGCTGGCCTGCGCGACCTTGGTTACAACGCTGAGGCGACCAACGACTTCACCGACGTCACCGGCCGGTTCGACGCGCGAAAGATCGACCTGGTCATCTTCGGCGGACAAGTCCCGCCGGACCGGAAAGCCGAGCTGAGAGGAGAGATCGGTGCGATCAACCCGCAGGTGATCTTCGTCCAAGGACTCGCCGGGATCCCCGGTCTAGTCGTCAACCAGGTCGAGGGTGCGTTCACCGCCGACCAGCAGGACACCACCCGAGCACCGACTTTCACCCCCGACGACCGGTCGATCCGGCTGACCCTCGCAGATCCGGCCGAGGTAAGGGTGACCGTCTGGTGGCAGACCTCGTCCGTGGCACCAGACCCAAGGAGCGACTCGCTCCTGCTCCTCGACGACCACCTCGCCGGCGGCGATCACGCAATCCCCGTCCCCGATCACATTCCCGCGCAGGCCGCCTTTGCCACCCTGCAAATCGACGCAGCCATCTACGCCTTCAGCATCGCCACCGGACAATGACCTCGACCCAAGCTGGGACTGACGGCTGATCCGAGCGGCCGAGAGCTTCTCGAATCGGAACTGGCCGACCGGCTCCCGTGCCCACATGCCAGAACGAGACTTCGCTGGCCGCGGCGGTGGAGCGGGATAGGTCGCAGCGGCTCTCGCCCTATCAGCACTGCTGGCGGGCCGCGGCCGCTTCTCGCGACAGCGTAATCGGCGGCTCCGGTGACGAATCCCATCGGGAAGGAGGCCTGTGGTGAGGTATGTCGGAGTCGATTGGGCCTATCGGACGGCGCAAAGATCGAGGTGACCTCGGCCGGGCGCTGGGGCACGCGTAGGGAGATGAAGTCGGAGCTTGATCGCCGCCCCGAGGGACCGGCGCGGCAGATCGTTGCGGCCGCCCGCGAGCTGCTCGAAGCGGAGGGAGCCGAGGGGCTCTCGATGCGTCGCATCGCAGAGCGTCTCGGCGTGCGTGCACCGTCGCTCTACGAGCACATTCCGAGCAAGCAGGCGCTCGAAGCGGCTCTGATCTCGGAAGGCTTGAGCGAGTGGACCGAGTTTGCGGGAGGATCGCTCGCAGAGACGGGTGACGGTGAGCAGCTGACTGCAGTCGCACACGCATACCCCGGCTATGCGAAAGACCACCCGCATCTCTATCGGCTCATGACAGTACGACCGCTGCCTCGCGATGACCTCGCACCCAACGTCGAGCGCCGAGCGACACGGCCGGTCGTCGACGCGGTCGGCGGAGACGGCGGCCTCGCCCGCGCTCTCTGGTCATTCCTGCACGGAATGGTGATCAACGAGCTGAACAACCGGTTCCCGCCCGGCGCAAACCTGGACGCCGCCTGGGAACGTGGCCTCTCCGCCTTCCGCCGCGAGGCAAGGTGGGTGCAAACGGTGCGACGTTGAGGAAAGGCGCTCTTGCGCGGCAAGTGTTCACGCCGAGCACTTGCCGATGGCGGCCAAGATCGGCGGATGAGATCACTTCGTCTCCGGTCGTCGCCAGCGACCTCACTCGCGCCGATGCGCAGGGTCAGCTTGGACCGCACCTCGTGCTGGCAGAGATAGATCGGTCCCACGCCTTCGGGGCTCGTCACGACAAGCTCCCGCAGCTCGCCCGCTCTGTTCGAACGCCGACATCAGGTCGTCGGTCTGGTCTGTTCAGACCAGGCCGCCGCGGCGCTCGCCGACGCCGGAGCCGATGTCCATCGCGGCGCCCTCGAGGACCTCGACGGAGCCAAGAAGACGGTGCTGCAGGAGAACTTGAACGAGAATCGGGGTGTAACGGTTGCTCTGGCACAAGGGCACCGTTCGCAAAACGGGCACCGGAAGGGCACCTCGGCGCCCTGAGCCTCCTCGCGAAATCAGGAACGAGCCCGCGACAGCCGGCGTGCGACGCCGGGATAGTCGATGACGATGCCGTCGCGGTCGAGCGTGATGTCGGCTGCGAAGCTGCCGTCGGTTGCTTCGTAGCGGATCACGTGATGCTCGTCGTTGGCGCGCACGAACGTGTAGCGCTGGCCGTCTGCCCGCACGCCGAGATCGGGCACCGACACCCACGCCATCGTCAGCTCGACCGAGCCGCCGGAGAACAGCCCGTGGCGCAGGACCGGCATCAGATTCGTCACGGGCGACAAGCCGAGGTCGCAGTCGAGGGCAGCGACAAAGGTCGCCGGATCGCCACCGGCCACCGGCAAGTCAGCGTCGCCGTCTTCACCCGCCGTGACGCTCCAGGCGCCGGCTGCGTCGCGGCGCAGATCGAGCGTCCGGCGCCACCCCTCGCCACGGCTACGGACCCGCAGCCGCGATGTGACAAACCCGGACGCCGTCTCGAGCGTGTAGTCGAGGCGGTAGGGAATCGGCTCGCTCCCGATAGCGACGCCGTCCGCGGTCAGGTGCTTCGCCGAGAGGGCGATCTGGGCAAACTCGGCCCCGAACGGATCGTCCTTCGCCCAAGCGACTGCTCGCCTCGTTACACGCATGGCGGCGAGTGTAGGGACGCGTCGTGTCGGTACCGCGTAGGCCCGCATCGGAGCCCAACCACCCGAGCCCTCGCGGCCGTCGGCATCCCCCCTCTTGCAGCTCACCGAACACCAAGCCGTCGACCTCCTCAAACGCGACAGCATCCGAGATCGACGCGCCCGCGATTGCCGCTCGAGAGCGGCGGCGACTACCCACTCCAAAAGTGTTGTCTCGGTGGGCGACGAGCGGCAGAAACAAAACGGACACATCAGAAACGAGACGCGCGACGCCTCGCGACATATCCCGGGCGCTCAAAAGGGCGTGTCGCGAGTGATCAGCGTTGTCCACGCTGGCGGCGAGCGCGGGATTCGGTGTCCACGCAGCGTCCACCATGGACGTTGTTCGGCTCACTATGCAAAGTTGCGGCCGAAATGCCGGAGGCCACGGGTTCAGGATTTCCTTGGAAATCCCGTACGACCGAATCTATGAACCCTACGGGTTGCGCGAGTTGAAGCTCCTCGTCGACCAGCGCGACGACCTTGTTGCAGAGCGGGCGTCGTTGCCAGCAGCGGTTGCGCGCTGGCATCTGCACGAGCTCGACCCTTCGTTGCGCGTGCCATTGGGTGCGCT
>JBKPFI010000112.1:0-1175 GCA_046728775.1 Actinomycetota bacterium
GGGGACAGGCCCCGCCGAGCCGAAGGACGCGCGCACCTCGTCGTCGACGACGAGCGCCAGCGAGACGACCGCGATCACCATCGCGTTTCGCGGGCCGACCTTCATGAACGTCTGCCGGGAGTCCGGCTGAGCAACCCGCACGGAGAGGATCAGCTCGTCCGCCGCGAGAACGTTGCGCTTGGGGCCGACGAGGAACTCGCGCAGCGGCACGAAGCGCTCGCCGCCCACGCTCACCAGCTCGACCTCGGCCCGGTAGACGAGCAGCGGTGGCAGCGCGTCCCCCGCGGGAGAGGCCGTGCCGAGGTTGCCGCCGATCGTGCCCCGGTTCCGAATCTGCGGCCCGCCGACGGTCCGCGAGGCCTCGGCGAGCGCCCGCAGCGGCTCGGCCAGCTCCATCGCCTCGGTATACGTCAGGCCCGCGCCGAGCCTGAGCGTGCCGTCCTCGCGCCACCAGCCCCGCAGCTCTGCCACCTCGTTCAGGTTCAGCAGCGCCGGCGGCCGGGCGCGGTCGAAGTTCAGCTCGACCATCACGTCCGTGCCGCCCTGGATCGGCACCGCGTCAGGCCGCTCCGCCTTCAGCCGTAGCGCCTCGCCGAGCGAGCGCGGGGTCAGGACCTCCACGACGGCAAGCGTACTTCCAGTGATGAGTCAGTAAGGTCGATTTCATGCCCGACCTCGCACGACGGCTCGCGGTGGCTCGCGGGGACGAGCCGGCGCAGCTCGTCGTCCGCGGCGGCCGCGTGTTCTCGGCCTTCACGCGCGAATGGCTGGAGACGGACGTCGCGGTTGTCGACGGCCACGTCGCCGGGCTCGGCGACTACCACGGGGTCGAGGAGCTGGACGCCTCCGGCCGCTACGTCGTCCCAGGGTTCGTCGACGCGCACATGCACCTGGAGTCGTCGAAGCTGCTCGTGGACGAGTTCGCGCGGCTCGTGCTGCCGCTCGGCACCACCACGGTCGTCGTCGACCCGCACGAGATCGCGAACGTGCTCGGCACGGACGGCGTGCACTGGCTGCTCGACGTCTGCGGCGGCCTGCCGCTCGACGTCTTCTTCATGGCCTCGTCGTGCGTGCCGGCCTCGTCGTTCGAGTCGCCCCGCCGGCCGCTCTCGCCGGGCGATCTCGAAGGGCTGCTGCGCCGTCGCCGCGTGATCGGCCTCGCGGAGATGATGAAC
>JBKPFI010000275.1:0-2961 GCA_046728775.1 Actinomycetota bacterium
CCCGGAGGACGTGAAGGCGCTCGTCGCGCCGTACCACGCGCGTGTGAGTGCGGAGCTCGAGCGTCACGGTGGCACGTTCGAGAAGTTCAGCGGCGACGCCGTCCTCGCGCTCTTCGGCTCGCCGAAGGCTCACGAGGACGACCCGGAGCGCGCGATCCGCGCCGGGCTGGCGGTCCGCGAGGCAATCGCGGAACTGAACGCCGAGGACGAATGGCTCGACCTCCACATCCGCATCGGCATCCACACGGGCGAGGCGCTCGTGATGCTCGGCGCCCGCCCGAGCGAGGGCGAGTGGTCGGCTGCCGGCGACGTGCTCAACACGGCGGCCAGGATCCAGTCGGCCGCGCCCAAGGACGGGATCCTGGTCGGCAGCGCGACGTACCTCGCCGCGAAAGAGGCGTTCGAGTTCCGCGACGCGGAGCCGGTTCAGGCGAAGGGCAAGAGCGAGGCCGTCGCGGTGTGGGAGGTCGTCGCCGCGCGCGACGGCGCGGGTGCGAGGCCGAGGGAGGAGACGCCGCTCGTCGGACGCGAGCAGGAGCTCGACGAGCTCTTGAGCTTCTGCACCGGGACGCTGGACGAGCGCCGCGCGGGCATCGCAACGATTGTCGGCGCGCCCGGCATCGGCAAGAGCCGGCTGCTGCACGAGCTCGTCTCGCGGCTCGAACAGCGTTGCGACGTCCACTGGGGACGGTGCCTTTCGTACGGCGAGGGCATCACGTACTGGCCGATCACGGAGATCTTCAAGTCTGCGGCCGGGATCAACAGAAGCGACGACCGCGAGACGGTCGCGGCAAGGCTCGATGCGTTCCTCGAGACGCTTGACACCGAGGATGTCGACGAGCTGCGGACGATTGCGGCGGCCCTGTCGAACCTGATCGGGATCCCGACAACGCCCCGCGGCACGTACGCCGCCGGAGACATCTCTCAGAGCGAGCTCCATTGGGGCATCCGCCGCACGCTGCAGCTCCTCGCCGCGGAACGGCCGACGGCGGTCGTCGTCGAAGACCTGCACTGGGCCGAGCAGACCCTGCTCGAGCTGATCGCGTTCATCGCCGACGCCGACGCCGACGCGGACGAGCCGCTGATCCTCGTTTGCTCGGCGCGGCCGGATCTCGAGGAAGTGGCGCCCGGGTTCCTGGGCTCAGAGGGGCGACGGCGGACGGTCGAGCTGGAGACCCTCGGCGCAGATCAGGCGACAGCGCTGCTTGCGGGCCTCACGGGTGATCCCGCGCTTGCTCTGACGCCGTTTGCGGCGGCCTTGATCGAGAACGCCGGCGGGAACCCGCTCTTCCTCGAGGAGACGGTGCGGATGCTCCGCGACCAGGAGCTGATCGACCTGAAGCGCTGGACCAGTGGCGAGGTCGGCGACCTGCCGATCCCGACGAGCGTCCAGGGCCTCATCAGCTCGCGGCTCGACCGGCTCGCACGAGAGGAGAAGCAGCTCGCGCACCACGCGTCCGTGATCGGGAATGTCTTCTGGGCGGGTGCGGTTGCGCACGTGGGCGGGCAGAACGGGGACCAGCCGGACGATCCGCATCCCGGCCTCACCGAGCTCGAACGGCGCGATTTCGTCGCGCAAAGGCCGGAATCCACCGTCTCGGGCGAGGATGAGTACGCGTTCAAGCACATCCTCATGCGCGACGTCGCCTACGGTCAGGTGCCGAAGGGCCGGCGGGCGCAGCTTCACCTTCGCTTCTCGGACTGGGTGGCGGTCGTCCGCGGCAAGGCGGAGGAGTTCGTCGAGATCGTCGCCTGGCATCTCGAGCAGGCCTGCGGGCTCTCGCGAGAGGTCGCCCGCAGCCCGATCGAGCCGCCGGTCCGGCAGGCCGCCGAGGCGCTCGCGCAGGCCGCGAGCCGCGCGGAGCGGCGCGAAAGCCTCCGCGAGGCGCACCGCTACTACACGCGTGCCCTCGACGTCCTTCGAGATGAGTACCCCGACCTCCGCGCCGAGCTTCGGCTCCGCCGTGCGGACGTGCTCATGAGGCTCGGCGAGCTCAAGGAAGCCTCCGAGGAGCTCGAGGAGGTCGCGGCGACGGCGTCGGTGCTCGGACGGGCCGACGTCGAGTGCGAAGCATCGCTCCTGCTCGGCGACATCGACCAGCGCCAGGGACGCGCAGCCGACGCCCGCGAACGGCTGAGCAAGGCACAGGAGCTCGCCCTTTCGGTGGGTGACGCCGCCCTTCGCAGCAAGGTCGCGTTCGTCTTCTCCGCGCTCGTCGCGGACTTCGAAGGGCAGTACGACCAGGCCATCGACAGCCTCCGTTCCGGGATCGCCACCGCCGAGGAGATCGGCGACGTCGCCCTCGAGGCGGAGGGCCACCTGCGGCTCTGCCCAATCGTGATGAACCGCGGCGACCTCGCGGCCGCGGAGAGCGAGCTACGCTGCTGCCTGAAGCTCGCGCGGGAGCTCGGCAGCCACCGTGTCGAGGCGGAGGCGACCTCCTGGCTCGGGATGATCAGGCACCACCGGGGCGACCCCGAGGAGGCGGAGCGCCTCTGCCTTCAGGCGCGTACGTGGTTCGAGAGGACCGGCGACTCCTATTTCCAGGCTCAGAACTTCACCCAGGGCCTCGCCTTGATCGCGCTCGAGACCGGCCGGCCGGAAGACGCCGAGGCCTGGCTACGCGAGGCGATGCCCGTCGCTCTGCAAATCGGGGGCTGGGTCGCCGTGGAGGCCTACCGCTACCTCGCTGAGGCCCTGACCGCACAGGACCGGCTCGACGACGCACGCGAAATCGTCGCGTTCGCCGCGCGCAACGTGCCCGAGGAGGACGCCTACGCGCGCTCGTCGCTGCTGCTGGCGGAGGCGATCGTCGCGACGGCGGCAGGCGAGTCGGCGACAGCTGCGACTGCGTTCGCCGAGGCACTGAGGCTGATCGAGGAGCTCGAGATGGCCTTCGAGCTCGCCAAGGCTCGGATGGCGCTCGGAATGTCCTTGCGCGCTTTCGGCGACCTCACCGG
>JBKPFI010000082.1:0-1597 GCA_046728775.1 Actinomycetota bacterium
CGGGCGCGCGGCGGCGGGACCATGCGGGCGCTCGTGACGCCGGTTCCCCGCTTGACCTCGACCGTCGTGAGGCCGTCGCCGAGCAGCTCCTTGCCCTCTCGGCAGGCGGCCTGGTCGCCGGTGACGAGCAGCACCGGGCAGCCCCAGGTGCCGCAGAGGGCGGCGTTGATCCCGGTCTCGCCGACCAGGGTGTCGTTGAACCAGAGGTTCTGGAAGTCCCGGCCCGAGACGGTGTGGTTGAGGACGCCGTCGCCGGCGCCGGCGCGCGCGTGCATGCCGACGAACAGCGCGCCGTCGACTCCCTGCTCCAGAAAGTCGGTGTACTCCGTCCACTCGTTCTGGACGACGAACTCGCAATCGGGATCGAGGTCCTCGGGAAGGAGCGAGTTGAACGTGTAGCCCTTGCCGGCCCCGTGGCAGTCCATCACGACGATCTCGGTCGCGCCCGCGGCCTTCGCGCCCCGGACGGCGGCGTTGATCTCCTGCGTGTAGAGCTTGCGCCCCTCCTCGTAGAGCGGCTCGCCGGCGCCGGTCTGCTCGGGCTTGACGATCCCGGCGACGCCTTCCATGTCGCTGACGATGAAGACCTTCACGCCCGTAGCCTCTCACGTCGCGGCTCGCGGCCGTGTCCGAAACGGCCATGTCAGGGGACAGACCCCGGGCGTGGCCAAAACAGGCGGCGGCGGGCCTGGCACCCGCCGCCGTGAAAGCTCCCGAGCCGCAGGATGATTGCCGTCAGTCCCCGGCCGAAGGAGTCGCTGGGTACATCGGCGCGGAGATCGAGCGGCTTGAACCGGAGCTTCGAAAGCACTCAGGCGGGGCCGCCGCCCGGCCCCGCCTGATTCTCCCGTGAGAGAGAGCCGCAGTCACATCTCCGGAGGGGCCTCGCCGCATCGGGCCCTACCGCTGGAAAAGGCCCCGCCGCATCGGGCCCTGTCCGTATCGACGATCTGCCCCCGCTGCGGGGCGCTCATCGGATGCACGTGGAGTATCGCCCTGAGCGGCCGCTTGACCTATCCCCCCTTCACGGTTGACTACCTCACTTCACTCCGGCCGCACTTCACCCGGGAGTGGCGAGGCCGCGCGATGAGTAGAGTCGAAGCCGATGAGCAGCCGCTTCGAAGAGCGCCTCGCATCCGGCCAGGTGATCGTCGGCGACGGCGGGATGGGCGCTCTCGTCACGAGTGCTGTCCCCCGCCTGCGCTGTCCGGAAGAGGCCAATCTGCGCGCTCCGGATGCCGTCGTCTCGCTCCACGTCGGCTTCATCAACGCCGGCGCGGAGCTGATCGAGACCAACAGCTTCGGCGCGAACCGACCCAAGCTGGCGCACCATTTCCTCGAGGACGACCTCGAGCAGATCAACTCCTCGGCGGTCAAACTGGCACGCCAGGCCCGCGAGACGGTCGGCCGCGACGTCTTCATAGCTGGCTCGATCGGCCCGCTGGGGGAGCCCGCCAGCGCCCGCGTCCGGCACCAGCTCTTCGCGGAACAGGCGACGATCCTCGAGGGGCGCGGTGCCGACCTGTTCATGGTCGAGACGTTCTACGACCTCGAGGAGCTCGTCGACGCAGTCGAGGGGATCCGCGACGTCTCCGCG
>JBKPFI010000301.1:0-32786 GCA_046728775.1 Actinomycetota bacterium
GTGCGAGCGGGACGAACGTGCGCCAGTGCGCTTTGTAGAGCTCCCACGCCTCGCGGACGACGGCACCCGACTGCATGGCGCGGGAACCTAACAGGGTCCGCGGACGGATGCTTCGTTTAGGCGACCTCAGCCCAGTCGCCGTAGAGCGACGTGTAGAGGCCGCGCTTGCGCATCAGCTCGTCGTGGCTGCCTTGCTCGATGACCCGCCCGTGCTCGAGGACGACGATCAGGTCCGCGTCGCGGATGGTCGACAGGCGGTGCGCGATGACGAACGCGGTGCGGCCGGCGAGCAGCGTTCGCAGCGCACGCTCGATCTTCCGCTCCGTCCCGATGTCGACCGACGAGGTCGCCTCGTCCAGGATCAGGATCCTCGGGTCGGCGAGCAGCGCGCGCGCGAGAGCGACGAGCTGGCGCTGGCCGAGCGAGAGCCGGCTGCCGCGCTCCTGCAGCTCCGTTTCGTAGCCGTCCTCGAGCCTGAGGATGAAGTCGTGCGCGCCGATCGTCTCGGCGGCGCGGACGACCTCCTCGGGCTTCGCGTCGGGCCGCCCGAAGGCGATGTTCTCGGTCACCGTGCCCGCGAAGAGGAAGCCCTCCTGTGGGACGATCCCGAGCTGGCGCCGCAGCGATGCCTGCGTGACGTCGCGGAGGTCGCGGCCGTCGATTGTGATCCGGCCCTCGCGCGGGTCGTAGAAGCGCGCGAGCAGCTTCGCGATCGTGGATTTGCCTGCACCGGTGTGGCCGACGAGCGCGACGGTCGTGCCGGGTGGAACGTCCAGGTCGAGGCCGTGCAGGACCTCGGGGCCGTTGCCGTAACCGAAGCGAACGCCTTCGAAGGCGACGCGCCCTTCGACGCTGGGCAGGGCGTTCGCGCCGGGACGGTCGACGACCTCCGGCTCCTGGTCGAGGACGTCGACGATCTTGTCGAGTGCCGCAGTGGCCGAGAGGAAGGTGCCGTAGAGCTGCGAGAGCTGCTGCACCGGGTCGAAGAAGTTCTGGACGTAGAGCAAGAAGGCGAACAGCGTTCCGAGCGTCACGTCGCCCTGGAAGTAGAGGTGGCCGCCGTACCCGAGCACGACGGCGAGCGCGACCGAGGAGAGCAGGTCGACGAACGGGAAGTAGAGGCCGTTCAGCACCACCGTCTGCATGTTCGAGTCCCGGTAGCGCTCGCTGACCTCGCGGAAGTTGCGGATGTTCGTCCGTTCGCGGGTGAAGGCTTGGACGACCCGCATCCCGGCGATGTCCTCCGCCAGCGTCGCGGTGACGAGCCCGAGCCGCTCGCGCACCGCTGCGTAGGCGCGGGCGGAGCGCGTGCGGAAGATGAACGTGGCGACGCTCATGAACGGGATCACGAGCAGCGTCGCGAGCGCGAGGCGCCAGTCGAGGATGAAGAGCAGGATCGCCGTCCCGAGAAGGGTCAACGTGTTCTGGACGAGGCTCGTGACGCCGTCCGTGACGAGCTGGTCGATCGCCTCGACGTCGTTCGTGAGGCGGCTGATGATCACGCCCGCCCGGTTGCGCTCGTAGAAGCCGAGCGAGAGGCGCTGCAGGTGGTCGAAGAGGCGGTTCCGAAGGTCGGCCAGGATCCGCTCGCCGACCCAGCCGGTGAGGTAGGTCTGGACGTAGCTCATGGCCCAGTTGAGGAGGCCGGCGGCGAGGAACGCGCCGACGATCCACCAGAGCTTCGTCAGGTCGTTCTCGCCGATCGCGTAGTCGAGCGCGTACTTGGCGAGGAAGGGCGGCGCCAGCGCGGTGGCCGTCGCGAGCAGCATCGAGACGATCGAGAGGAGCGTCCGCGCCTTGTACGGCCGCGTGAGGCGGAAGAGCGTCCCGAGCCGGCGCCGTGTGCGCTGCCAGGACCAGTCCTCGACGCGCGCACCGCGCTCGCGCATGAGGTGCCCCCCGGGCTGCCAGACCCTCATGCCCGCCCGACCCCCAAAGCCGAGGCGCCCGAAAACCGCACACCCCCACCCACGTCGAGGGTGGGGATGGACCCGCCGCCCTCGGCGGTGACGATACCGCTCGAAGGCGCGCGTGTCTGTGACTCGCCTGGGCCGAAGACGGGACGATTTGTCCCCAAGCCCGCGGTGCGGGCGGTCGTCTCGACGCGGCGGACCCGCGTCACGACGCCGCCTCCAGGGCTTCCTCCTCAGCGCGCGCCTCGACCGCGTCGGCGAACCGCCGCTCGAGCAGGCCGTGCTCGTAGATGTCGCGGTAGACGGGGCTCGTCTCCAGCAGCTCCTCGTGCGTCCCGCGCGCCGCGATGCGGCCCTGGTCGAGTACGACGATCTCGTCCGCGAGCGCGATGGTCGAGAGGCGGTGCGCGATGATCAGTGTCGTCCGCGCCTGCATCGCGGCCCGCAACCCGACACGGATTCGCGCCTCCGTGGTCGCGTCGACCGAGGCCGTCGCGTCGTCCAGGATCAGGATCCGGGGGTCGACAGCGAGCGCCCGCGCGATCGCGAGCCGCTGGCGCTGCCCGCCGGAGAGCGTGATCCCGCGCTCGCCGATCACCGTGTCGTAGCCGTCGGGCAGCTCCGCCACGAAGTCGTGCGCCTGGGCGATTCGCGCGATTCGCTCCACCTCGGCATCGTCGAGTTCGGGCGCGCCGAACGTGATGTTATCGCGCACCGTCGCCGAGAAGAGGAAGGGATCCTGCGAGATCACGCCGACCGCGCCCCTCAGCGAGGCGAGCGTGACGTCCCGCACGTCGGCGCCGTCGACCGTGACCCGCCCCGAGGTCACGTCGTAGAACCTCGGCACGAGTGACGTCAGCGTCGTCTTGCCGGAGCCGGTCTGGCCGATCAGCGCGATCGTGCGGCCCGCCGGCACGTCGAGGCTGACGCCGTCGAGCACGGGTCGCCCCTCGAGGTACTCGAAGCGGACGTCCTCGAATCGCAGGTCGCCGCCTCCGGGTGGCAGCTCGACCGCGCCCGGCAGCTCGTCGATCTCCTCGGGCTCGTCCATGACCTGGAAGATCCGCTCACCCGACGCCGTCGCGCGCTGGGCCTGCCCGATCCACATCCCGAGCGAGCGCAGGGGCATCACGAGCATGCCGAGGTAGAGGTTGAAGGCGACGAAGCTCCCGACCGAGAGCTCGCCGCTCGAGACCATCCGCGCGCCGACGAGCAGCACCGCGCCCTGTGCGAGCAACGGCACCCACGAGATGAACGGCACGTACAGCGCTCGCTGCCGGTTCGCCTGCAGCGTCTGCTGGAACACGGCCTCGGAGCGGGCGTGGAACTTGGCCGACTCCTGCGGCTCCTGCGCGAACGACTTGACGACGTGGACGCCGACGATGTTCTCCTCGGCGACCGTCGCCACGTCCGCGAGCTTCTGCTGCACCTCGCGCAGGGTCGGGTGCGCGACGCGGCTGTACCGGTACGCGAGCGCGACCAGCACAGGCGTGATCGCCAGCGCGATCAGCGCGAGCTTCCACTGGAAGACGAGCAGCACGATGGTCACGAAGACCACCGTCAGGACGTTCTGGAAGAAGAAGATCAGGCCGTACCCGAGGAAGAAGCGCACGCCCTGGAGGTCGACGGTCGCGCGCGACATCAGCTGGCCCGTCTGGTGGCGGTCGTAGAAGCCGAAGGAGAGCCGCACCAGGTGCCCGTACAGGCGTTGCCGCATGTCCATCTCGACGGAGAGCGCCTGCCGCCCCGAGATCAGGCGCCGCGCGGCCATCAGGATCGCGCGCGCCAGACCGAGCGCGACGACGGCGCCGACGAAGAGCCACAGCTTCTCGCGATCGTGCGGGCCCAGCGCGCCGTCGATGACGTGCTTCGTGATCCAGATAAGCGCGATCTGGGCGATCTGCGACCCGACCGCGAGCACGATCGAAACGATCAGGGAAAGCTTGTAGGGGCGTAGGAAGCCGAGAAGACGCGCGAACGTATCCCGATATCGAGGCGTCTCCTGCACCCTCGAAATCTAGCGTCGGGCGGTTTCGCCGCCGATGCGAGCCAGCTCGCGGCGGATCAGCTCCGCGGCTTCGGCGACCCGCTCACGGTTCGCGGGGTCGTTGAGCCAGCCGCTCGCGCCCGAGGGGTGAGGGAGCGGGATCGCGGCGGCGCCGTCGTGCTCGAAGCGCGCGCCGACGCACTCGGTGACGCTCTTCAGGCCGAGCAGTCGCCGCGCGGCGAGGCCGCCGACAGGGACGATCAGGCGCGGCCGGATGAGCCGCAGCTCGTGCTCGCGCCAGAACGCACACAACTGCTGTTCGCGTGGCGTCGGCGAGCGGTCGCCGCGACCGCTCGCGGCCTTGCCTGGGTAGCAGCGCGTGACCGAGGCGCAGTAGAAGGTCGCGTAGAACTCGTCCTCATCGAGACCGAGCCAGCGCCGCAGAGTGCGGCCGGCCCGGCCGCGCCACGGGCGGCGCTCCGTGCCCTCGACCGCACCGGGCGCCTGGCCGAAGATGTACGCGCGCTGCCCTGCGTACGGCTGCACGACCGGCAGCGACTCGAGGGGGTAGCCGGCCTCGACGCAGGCGCGGCAGACGCGGTTGTCGCGCTGCAGCGAGGGGATGGACCGATAGCTCGACCGCCGTCGCGTCAAGAGCGAACGGCGACGAACCAGCGTCCCGCGAAGAGCGTCTCGCCGCCGCGGAGCTCGGCGGCGAGGCTGGCGGGGGTGAAGTAGCGCTTGTAGACGTCCCAGCGGGAGCCGTCGTTGAGGATCCGCTCCTGTCGCTCCTCGGGGTCGACGTCCTCCCGCTGCGCGGAATCCACGATGACGAGCTCCGTGGCGACGCGCCGCGCCTCGCGCAGGAAGCGCTCGCGCTCCGCGCGGCGGAGGTGGCCGTAGAAGTGCCCAGTGAAGGCCCGCTCGAACGAGGCGTCGTCGAACGGGAGCTCGAGCGCGTCTCCCTGCACGTACCTCGCCCGCGGAGCCTGGCGGCGGGCCTCCGCCAGCATCGCCTCGCTCTGGTCGAGCCCGACCACCTCGCCGGGCAGATAGCGGGTGAGAAAGCCGGTGCCGCAGGCGACGTCGAGGGTGCGTGCGGGCGGGAGCGACGCCAGCGCGGCCGCGAGCGCCGCGAGCTCGCCGTCCCAGCCGGGGCGGTCGCGCTTCGCGAAGCGGCCCGCGCCCCGATACCACTCGTCGTACTCAGGCGCGCGCCGCTCGTAGTAGGCCTTCACCCTCCTAGACTACGCACGTTGTGCGCCCGCTTGAGTCCGTGCCCAACTTCTCCGAGGGGCGCGATCAGGCGACAATCGACGCACTTTCTGCGGCCCTCGGCTCACACGCGAGGCTGCTCGACGTCCACTCCGACGGCGACCACAACCGCTCTGTCTTCACCCTCGTCGGCTCCGGCGAGCAGCTCGTCGAGGGGTTGTTCGCCGGGGTGGCTTGCGCGAGCCAGGAAATCGATCTTCGCTACCAAGTCGGAGCGCACCCGCGGATCGGCGCCGCGGACGTCGTACCGCTTGTGCCGCTGGCGCCGGAGGACGCCGGGCGCGCGGGCAAGGCGGCGCTGCAGCTGGCGCAGCGCGTCGGCGAGGAGCTCGAGCTGCCGGTGTTCCTCTACGGCGAGCTCGGGCGCGGCCACGGCCCGGCGTACTTCCGCTCGGGAGGGACGGTCGAGCTGCAGCGACGACTCGACAGAGGCCAGGTTGTCCCGGACTTCGGCCCGGCGCGGTTGTCGGAGTCGGCGGGGGCGGTGCTCGTCGGCGTGCGGCGGCCGTTGATCGCGTTTAACGTGAACCTCAGCGGCTCGCTGGAGGCGGCGCGGGAGGTCGCGGCCGTCGTCCGCGAGGCCGGCGGCGGGTTCCCGGGTGTGCGGGCGCTCGGGCTCGAGCTGCCGAGCGCGGGGCTCGTCCAGGTGAGCATGAACGTCGAGGACTGGGAGGCGGCCGCGCTGCACGAGATCGTCGCACGGGTCGAGCGGGAGGCGACGTCGCGCGGGGCCGAGATCGTGGGGTCGGAGCTCGTCGGGCTGATGCCCGCCGGGGCAGCCGCGATTGCGGCCGGCGCGGCGCTGCGGATCGACGGCTTCGACGCGTCCCGCGTGCTCGAGCTCCGGCTTCTCGACGAGTGACGGCGGCCGCGGCTCGCCGGCCGGCGGGCTGGGCCGGCGCGTTTCACGGTTCCGTCACGGACCCGCGACAGACACGCGCGAATTTCCCGGATACGATCGCCTTGGGGAGGAGGCCGGGCGAACCGAACTAAGGGGCGGCCGCGCCGAAGAACGCCTGCAGGTCGAGGGATACACTCGCGGCGTGATCGAGAGCAAGGCGCTGACGGGCGACGATCTCGAGCTTGCGGACGTCTGGGCGGTCGCGGTCCGGGGCGAGCCCGTCGCCCTCGCGGACTCGGCACGCGAGCGCATGACCGCGGCGCGGGAGATCGTCGAACGCGCCGCGCACGGCGTCCAGGAGCACACCTATGGCGTCAACACCGGCTTCGGCCGCTTCGTCTCGCGTGCGATTCCCGAGGAACTGACCGAGGAGCTCCAGCTCCGGCTGCTCCGAAGCCACGCCTGCGGCGTCGGCGAGCCCTACCCCGACGAGATCGTCCGCGCTGCGATGCTGTTGCGAGCCAACGCGCTCGCGAAGGGGTACTCGGGCGCGCGCATCATCACCGTCGAGCTGCTCGTCGACTGCCTCAACCGCGGTCTCCTGCCGCACGTTCCGAGCCGGGGCTCCGTCGGAGCGAGTGGCGACCTCGCGCCCCTGGCGCACCTCGCGCTCCCGCTGATCGGCGAAGGCGAGGCGTGGTTCGAGGGGCAGCGCCTGCCCGGCCGAGAGGCGCTCGCCGCGGCGGGCCTCGAGCCCGTGCGGCTGCAGGCCAAGGAGGGGCTCTCGCTCGTCAACGGCACCCAGTTCATGGCAGCCTTCGGCGCGCTCGGAGCGGTACGCGCGCAGCGCTCGGCGAAGACCGCCGACGTCGCGTGCGCGCTCTCGCTCGAGGCGCTGCAAGGGTCGCGCACGAGCTTCCTGCCGCAGGTGCACGCCTTGCGGCCACTGAAGGGACAGGCAGCCTCCGCTGCCAACGTCCTTCAGCTGCTCGAGGACTCCGCGATCAACGAGGCGCACCGGTGGTGCGACAAGGTGCAGGACGCCTACTCGCTCCGTTGCGCCCCGCAGGTTCACGGCGCCTCCCGAGACCTGCTCGCATACGCCGCCGAGACGGTCGAGGCCGAGCTCAACGCCGCCACCGACAACCCGCTCGTCCTTGTCGAGGACGAAATGCTCGTCTCGAACGGGAACTTCCACGGCCAACCGCTCGCCTTCGCGCTCGACGCGCTGGCGATGGCGGTTGCCGAGCTCGCGAACATCTCGGAGCGCCGCATCGAGCGGCTCGTCAACCCGAGCCTGTCCGGCGGCCTGCCGGCGTTCCTCACTGGCGACGGCGGGCTCAACTCCGGCTTCATGATCCCGCAGTACGTCGCCGCCTCGCTCGTGAGCGAGAACAAGGTGCTCGCGCACCCGGCCGGCGTCGACTCGATCCCGACCAGCGCCGGCCAGGAGGATCACGTGTCGATGGGCAACGCGTCCGGGCTGAAGGCCTGGCAGGTGCTCGCCAACACGGAGCGCGTGCTCGCCATCGAGCTGCTCGCTGGGGCCCAGGGCGTCGAGTTCCTCGCGCCGCTACAGCCCGGACGGGGGGTGCGGGCTGCACGCGAGTTCGTGCGCTCGCTCTCGCCGCGCCTGCGTGACGACCGGCCGCTGGCCGGCGACATCGAGAGCGTGGCCGCTGCGATCCGGGACGGGTCGCTCGTCGAGGCAGTCGAGTCGGAGGCGGGCGAGCTCAGGTGAGCGAGAACGGGAGCAACCCGGAGCGACGCACCTCTCGCCATCCCTATCGCGACAGTGCGATCGCCTACGGCGTGATGGGAACGGTCGTCGTCGTACTGGCGTATACGACCGGTAGCGGCGTGATCAAGTCCTTCGTCGGGGGAGCGGTCGCGTTCGTTCTCGCCACCGCATGGACGTGGTGGCGGCTGCGCTCGCGGGAACGGGCTCCGGAGCGGCAAAAGCCATGAGCGCCACGCGCTCGGCCGAAGCGGCCGCCGAGGCGCTCTGCGGAGACCTCTCGGGCATCCGCGCGCCGCGGGGGACCGAGCTGAACGCCCGCTCCTGGGCGACGGAGGCGCCGCTGCGGATGCTCCTGAACAACCTCGACGCCGAGGTCGCCGAACGGCCCGAGGAGCTCGTCGTCTACGGCGGCTCGGGCAAAGCCGCTCGCAATCCCCAGGCGCTGCGCGCGCTCGTCAGGTCGCTGCTGACGCTGGGCGACGACGAGACGCTTCTCGTCCAGAGCGGCAAGCCCGTCGGCGTGTTGCGGACGCACGCTTGGGCGCCTCGCGTGCTCATCGCAAACTCGCTGCTCGTGCCGCGCTGGGCAACGTGGGACGAGTTCCGCCGCTTGGAGGCCCTCGGCCTAACGATGTTCGGGCAGATGACGGCCGGGAGCTGGATCTACATCGGCAGCCAGGGGATCCTGCAGGGGACGTACCAGACGTTCGTCGCGGCGGGCGAAAAGCACTTCGGCTCGGGGGACCTGTCCGGGCGCACGATCTTGACGGCAGGGCTCGGTGGGATGGGCGGCGCGCAGCCGCTCGCGGCGACGCTCGCCGGGGCGGCGATTCTATGCGTTGAGGTCGACCCCGAGCGAATCCGGCGGCGGCTCGAGACGCGGTACCTCGACGAGGCCTCCGACTCGCTGGAGGATGCGCTCGAGCGGGTGCGAGCCGCGGCACGAGAAGGGCGCGCGCTCTCGGTCGGGTTGCTCGGCAACGCTGCGGAGGTCGTCCCCGAGCTGGCTCGGCGCGGCGAGCGGTTCGACTTCGTCACCGACCAGACTGCGGCACACGATCCGCTTAACGGCTACGTCCCGGCCGGGCTCTCCGTCGACGAGGCGGCCGCGCTGCGCTCGAGCGATGCCGATGCGTACTTGCAGCGGGCACGGGAGTCAATCGCCCGGCACGTCGAGGGCCTGCTGGACTACGTCCGGGCCGGCAGTTATGTTTTCGATTATGGCAACAACCTTCGAGGGGAGGCTCTAGAGGCCGGGGTAGAGGAGGCGTTCACATACCCGGGCTTCGTCCCGGCCTATATCCGGCCGCTGTTCTGCCGCGGAGTCGGGCCGTTCCGTTGGGCAGCGCTCTCGGGCGATCCGGACGACATCGCCGTCATCGATCGGAAGCTCCTCGAGCTGTTTCCGGACGACGCCGCACTCCAGCGCTGGCTGACGGTCGCTGCCGGACGTGTCCCGTTTCAAGGCCTTCCGGCTCGCATCTGCTGGCTCGGGCTCGGTGATCGTGCCCGCGCGGGGCGTGCGATCAACGAGCTCGTCCGAGACGGCCAGGTCAAGGCGCCGATCGTGATCGGGCGCGACCATCTCGACTCTGGCTCGGTCGCGTCGCCGTACCGCGAGACCGAGGCGATGCAGGACGGGTCCGACGCGATCGCCGACTGGCCGATCCTGAACGCTCTGCTCAACGTCGCTGCGGGCGCGACGTGGGTGAGCGTGCACCACGGCGGAGGTGTCGGGATCGGCAACTCGATCCACGCGGGCATGGTCGTCGTCGCCGACGGCAGTGACGAGATGGCAGAGCGGCTCGAACGTGTGCTCACGACCGATCCGGGCACTGGCGTGCTCCGGCACGCAGACGCCGGCTACACGGAGGCGCTCGCAGCTGCAGACGAGCACGGCCTCGAGTTGCCGCTGCCGCCGACCTCGTCGTCGCCGGGCGGCTTGTGACCGCAGGCGCCGACGGCGCGCCTCGGCTGCTCGTTCGGGACCTCGCGCAGCTTGCGACGCCATCAGGCGTGGTGCGGCCGCCCCTGCGCGGCGCAACGCTTCGCGAGGTAGATGTGATCGAGGGGGCGTACGTCCTCTGCGAGGCGGGTCGCATCGCCGCGATGGGGCCGATGCAGGACTTGGGCCGGGTCGCCGGCGAGGTCGAGGAGCTCGACGGCACCGGCCTCTGCGCCGTCCCCGGGCTCGTCGACTGCCACACGCATCCGTGCTTCCTCGGCGATCGCGTCGACGAGTTCGCGCTCCGCGCCGCGGGTGCGACCTACGAGGAGCTGCACGCGGCGGGCGGTGGCATCCTCTCGACGGTCGGCGCCACTCGCGCAGGTGGTGAAGCCGAGCTCCACGCTGCCGTCCGGCGGCACCGTGACTGGATGCTGCGTGCCGGCACGACGACGTTCGAGGGCAAGTCGGGCTACGGGCTCGACCGCGAGACGGAGCTGGCCTCGCTGCGCGCGATCGCCGACGCGGACGGCTCGCCCACCTGGCTCGGCGCCCACGCGGTACCTCCCGAGTTCGACGACGGCGATGCGTACCTTGACTTCGCCCTCGCCGAGGTACTGGCGGACGCCGCGCGGATCGCCGATGCGGCCGACGTGTTCGTCGAGGACGGAGCGTTCAACGTGGCGCAGGCGCGTCGCTACCTGGAGGCGTGCCGGGACGCTGGCCTTGCGCTGCGCCTGCACGGGGACCAATTCAGCGAGCGTGGTGCAATCGACCTGGCGATCGAGCTCGGCGCACGCTCGGTCGACCATCTCGAGGCAACGGGCGAACAGGGCGTCCGGGCGCTGGCGGCAAGCGACGTCGCGGCCGTGTTACTGCCCGCGAGCGCGATTTTCCTCGACCGGCCGCTGCCGCCGGCGCGACAGCTTGTCGATGCCGGGGCCGTCGTCGCGCTCGCGACCGACTTCAATCCCGGCAGCGCGTTCTGCGAGAGCCTGCCGCTCGTGTGCGCCCTTGCGTGTACACAGCTTCACCTCGCGCCTGCCGAAGCGCTTGCCTGCTGCACGCTCAACGCCGCGCACGTACTGGGTCGGGCCGAACGCTGCGGCCGTATCGCGCGCGGCAAAGACGCGGACCTCGTTCTCCTCGATGCACCTGACTGGCGGTATCTCGCGTATCACCTGGGCGGCGACCTCGTCGCGGCGGTGGTTCGCCGCGGCGCCGTCGCCTGGAGCCGCTGACCCCGCGCTACGCTTGGACCGATGCCGACGCGCAAGCAGCGCCGCCGGCGCCAGAAGGAGCGCCGGCACGAATACGAGTACGTCTACGTCGACGAAACGGGCCAGGAGGTGGAGGTCGACGAGGACGAGGCCGGCGACTCGCCAGCGCGTCGAAACGGCAAGCGCGACTCGAAGACGCCCGCGCGGAAGGCGCAGCAGAATCGGCCGGTCCGTCCGGTCTCACCGCCGTCGTGGAGGAAGGTCGGCAAGCGGGCGCTCGTGTTCGGCCCCTTGATCTTCATCGCGTTCTCGCTGATCAACAGCGGCCAGCCGGTCGCGCAGCGCCTGGCCGTGGCGGCCGTCTACACCGCGTTTTTCGTGCCCTTGATGTACCTGATGGACCGCACGATGTACCGGTCGTACCTCAGGCGCACCGGCCAGCAGGCTCCGCAGCGGCCGGCGCGGAAGCGCTAGGTCGCGGCCGCCCCGCGCTCGTCGCCCCGGTAGTGGCCGGGCCCCGGCCACGGTGCGAAGGAAGAGCAGTAGACGCGCACCGTCGCGGGTCGATACCGACCCCCGCTCCTCCGGCTCGAAGAAGAAGAGCATCCCGGGCGCCGCCTCGATCGTCTCGTTTCCCGCCTCGAGGTTCCAGTGCTTTACGTCCGAGCCCGTACCTGCTCGTACGTCTCTCACACGGACACACTTTCGGCACTCCTGCGGCACAGACACGTGCGCCGGCCGCCGCTAGGCTCGCAGTGGGGAGGAGGCCGGGCGCACCTGAAACAAGGGACGCTCGAACCGGCCGCGCAAGCGGCCGAGTGGCCATTCTCGCCCGAGTGCCACCCAACGAGGGCGCCGGCGTGCCAACCAACGCGGACGGCCGGGAGCGGCGGATGTGCCCGGTTAGACTCAGCGTCCTGGTGAGCACGCCGTCCACACTCGCCGTCGACCGTTACGAGCTCGGCCCGATCGGGACGAACTGCTACGTCGTCCGCGCCTCCCGCGGCGCGCAGGACGCGGTCGTCATCGACCCGGGCGGGGACGCCGCCGAGCTGCGCCTCGAGCTCGCCCGCGCGGGCGCGCGCTGCGCCGCGATCCTGATCACGCACGGCCACTGGGATCATCTGGGCGCCGTCGCCGATCTCGCCGAGGGCACCGGAGCCCCCGTCTACATGGCCGAGGACGAGCGCGCCTTGCTGGAGAACCTGCCCGACCTCGTCCCGGCCGGCGTGGTCGCGCGTCCGTACACGGCCGACACGTTCCTCAACGGCGACGAGACGCTCGAGCTCGCCGGAATCGCCTTCGAGACGCTTCGCGTGCCGGGACACTCTCCGGCACACCTCGCCTACCACGCCGAAGGCTGCCTCTTCTCCGGCGACGTCCTCTTCGCGGGCTCGGTCGGCCGCACCGACCTCCCGGGCGCCGACTGGGAGACGCTCGTCGAGTCGCTGCGGCTGCTCACCGTGCGCTTCCCGCCCGAGACCCGCGTCTACCCCGGCCACGGCCCGCCCACGACGCTCGGCGGCGAGCTCGACCGCAACCCGTTCCTGGCCCCGCTGCGCGCGTCGTGACGACCTTCGAGGCGCCGCGAGGCACCCACGACATCCTCCCGCAAGACCAGCCGCTCTGGCGGCTCGTCGCGGGCGAGGCCGAGCGGCTCTGCTCGCTCTACGGCTACCGGCCCATCCAGACGCCCGCCTTCGAGGACACGGCACTCTTCCAGCGCACCTCTGGGGCCGGCTCGGACGTCGTGCAGAAGGAGATGTACACCTTCGAGGACCGGGGCGGCCGCTCGCTCACGCTCCGTCCGGAAGGCACGGCGCCGATCGCGCGCGCCTACCTCGAGCACGGCCTCCACCGCGAAGGCCAGCCGGTCAAGCTCTACACGATCGCGCCCATGTATCGGTACTCAGCGCCGCAGCGCGGCCGCTACCGCGAGCACTGGCAGCTCTCGGTCGAGGCGATCGGCTCCGCCGACCCGGCGATCGACGCCGAGCTGATCCAACTCTATGCCGAGCTCCTCGCGCGCCTCGGCGTGACCGAGTACCGCCTGCTGCTGAACTCCATCGGCGACGAGAAGTGCCGCCCCGCATACGTCGAGCGCCTCATCGCGTGGCTCGACGAGCACGCGGATGTGCTCGATGAGGACGCGCGGCAGAAGCGGGCGACGAACCCGCTGCGCGTCTTCGACGTGAAGAGCCCGGACGTCCAGGAGGCGCTTGCCGAGGCACCGAAGATCGGCGACGCCCTCTGCGACGAGTGCCGAGCGCACTTCGAGGCCGTCCAGGCGCACCTGGAGAACTACGCGGTCGAGTTCACGCTCGAGCCGACCCTCGTGCGCGGCCTCGACTACTACACCCGCACGGCCTTCGAGTTCGTCGACGAGGCGATCGGCGCGCAGAGCGCGATCGTCGGCGGCGGACGCTATGACGGCCTGATCGAGGAGCTCGGAGGCCCGCCGACCCCGGGAATCGGCTTCGGTGCGGGAATCGAGCGCCTGCTCCTCTCGCTCGAGGCGGCCGGCGTGACCGCGCCCTCCGAGGAGCTCGACGTCTTCGTGGCTCTACATGAGAGCGAGGACAAGCCGCGCGTCCTGCCCCTCGTGCAGGAGTTACGACGCCAGGGTCTCAGCGCCGAGCTCGACTATGCCGACCGCTCGCTCAAGGGGCAGCTCACGCACGCCCGGCGGCTTGGCGCCAGGGCGATCGTGGAGTGGGGGCCGGAGCGCTCGACGGTGCGTAGGCCCGGGCAGCGCGACGAAGAGGTTCCAACCGCGGAGCTGGTGGAGCGGCTCAAGTGAGATGGCGCGACCTGAAGGCGGGCGAGCTCCGCAAGGAGCACGTCGGCCTGCGCCTCGCGCTCGCCGGGTGGGCCGCACGGCGGCGCGACCACGGCGGGCTCGTCTTCATCGACGTGCGCGACGAGGACGGGGTCGCGCAGCTCGTCGTCAACCCGGAGCGGGCGCCGGAAGCCGCCGCCACAGCCCACGAGGTGCGCAACGAGTTCGTGATCCGCGCCGCGGGCGAGGTCGCCGCCCGCGCGCCCGAGGCGGTCAATCCCAACCTTCCGACGGGCGAGGTCGAGCTCCAGGTGGACGAGCTCGAGATCGTCTCGCGCTCGGAGCCGCTCCCGTTCCAGCTCGACGACGACAACGTGGACGAGGCCACGCGCCTGCGCTACCGCTACCTCGACCTGCGCCGCCCCCACATGCAGGGCAACCTGCGCCTCTCGGCGGCCGTGGTTGCGGCGATCCGCCGCTTCATGGACGAGCAGGGCTTCGTCGACGTGTGGACGCCGAACCTGACCAGGGCGACTCCCGAAGGCGCGCGCGACTTCCTCGTCCCGGTGCGCCTCCAGCCCGGCCGCTTCTTCGCGCTGCCGCAGTCGCCGCAGATCTTCAAGCAGATCCTGATGGTGGCCGGGTTCGGCCGCTACTACCAGATCGCAACCTGCTTCCGGGACGAGGACCTCCGCGCCGACCGCCAGTTCGAGTTCCGCCAGCTCGACCTCGAGCTCTCGTTCCCGACGCGCGAAGAGGTCTGGGAGACGCTCGAGGGGGCGGTGGTCGCCTCGTTCGACGCGCTGGGCCGCGAGCCGCCGGCCCGTCCGTTCCTCAGGCTCACCTGGCACGAGGCGATGGCGCGCTTCGGCTCGGACAAGCCCGACCTGCGCTTCGGGCTCGAGCTCCACGATCTGACGGAGCAGACGCGCGACTCCGAGTTCAAGGTCTTCGCGCAGGCGCCGAGCGTCCAGTACCTGACCGTGCCCCAGGAGCTGTCGCGGGCCGAGCTGGCCTCGCTCGAGGGGCTGGCGAAGGAGTGGGGCGGCAAGGGGCTCGCGTACCTCGTCTTCGACGAGGAGGGCGAGGTGCGCTCGCCGATCGCGAAGTTCCTCTCGGCGGAGGTGATCGAGGCGGTGCGGCCGGACCAGCCCGGGGCGACGGTGCTGTTCGGCGCGGACGAGCCGGCCACGGTCGCGCGCGTGCTCTCCGCGGTGCGCAATCACCTCGGCCGCGAGCTCGGCCTGATTGACGAGACGCGCGACGAGCTCCTCTGGGTGACCGACTTCCCGCTCTTCCAGTGGGACGAGGACGGAAAGCGCTGGACCTTCAGCCACCACCCGTTCACCGGCGTGCGACCTGGCGACGAGGACTTGATCGAGGCCGACCCGGGCCGGGCCCTGAGCCAGGCGTACGACCTGGTCTGGAACGGCTGGGAGCTCGGCTCCGGCTCGATCCGGATCCACGATCCCGAGACCCAGCGGCGTGTGTTCGCGGCGATGGGCATCAGCGCCGAGGAGGCCGAAGAGCGGTTCGGCTTCCTGCTCGAGGTGCTGCGCATGGGAGCGCCGCCGCACGGCGGCTTCGCGCTCGGGCTCGAGCGGTTCGTCGCTCTGCTCGCGGGCGAGCAGAACATCCGCGAGGTGGTCGCGTTCCCGAAGACGGCGAGCGGCTCCGAGCCGCTGAGCGGCGCGCCCACGCCGATCACGCAGGACATCCTCGCCGAGCTCGGAATTGAGGTTCTGCCGCAAGAAACCTGACGGCCTGCCGATACAGCAGTCATACTTTTCGCGAGCATGGATCGAGCTAGGAGGGCGAGCTAGCAGATGGCAACCGAGGGCCACGAACGAGCGGAGCAGGCGCCCGCGCTGACGTCGCTGCCGCGGGTCGAAGACCTGCCGAGCGCAGCCGACGGCTACGACCGCGAGAGAGTGCGAGAAGCGTTCGAGGCCTTCCGCAGGCATGCCACCCAGCTCCAGGTGCAGCTGCGCGTGCTGCAGGCGGCCGGCGGCAGCGCCGAGCCAACGGGCCACGCGGTGCGCATGGATTCGCTGCACATGATCCGCGCTGCCGCGGAGATGGCCGACACGATCGAGCGTGACGCGCAGACGGCCTCGGCGGCTCAGCTGCGCCGGACCGAAGAGGAGGTGGCGCGGCGCCAGCGCGACCTGCAGGAGCGGCAGGCCGAGGTCGACCGCTACCGGCAGGAGAGCGAGCGGCAGCGCGCAGAGATGCTGAACGCGGCGAAGAGCGAGTCGCGGCAGACCCTCCAGGACGCCAACCAACAGGCGGCGCAGGAGATCTCCGAGGCCGAGTCGCGGGCGGCGCGGCTGCTCGAGCAGGCGCGTCACCAGGCGACGGAGCTCACGAACGCGACGCGCGCCGAGATCGAGCAGACGCTCGAGTGGGCGCGGGGACAGGCCGCGGCGATCATCAGCCGAGCCCAGGAAGGCGCGGAGCAGCTCCTCGGCGCCGCCGGCCTCGGCGAGGACGCCGTCGGTCGCGTGGCCCAGTCGATCGTCAGCGCGGCGGAGGCCGCCGCGCAGGCGAGCAGGGGCGGGCCTCCCGCCGGTCCCGTGGCGGCCCCGCAGACGTCCGAGCCCGGGCGCGCCCAGGAGCCGGAGGCCGAGCCTCAGGAGCCGCCGGTTTCGCCACCCGTTTCGCCCGGCCCCTCGCCGCCCGGCACGCAGGACGCCGGCGACCGGGCGCCCGAGGGCGAAGACCAGAGCACTAGCTAGTCTCGTCGCATGCTTCCGGGCCGGTTCGGTCTCCGCTTCGCGTTCGAGGCGCTGTTCCTCGTGCTCCTCGGCATCGGCGCCGGCCTTGCCGACCTGCGGCCGCTCGTCATCGTGATCGTGATGGCGGCCGGGTGGCTGCTGGTCGCGCTGATCGAGCTGACAGCAGAGCGGATGGCCGCGGCGCCGCTCTCGTACGTGCTCCCGCAGCCCGCGGAGGCGCAGGTCGCCGACGAGGAGGAGCAGGTCTTCTGGCCGCCGCCGGAGGAGCGGACCGTCGTCGCTCCGCCGGAGCAGCGCCCAGAGCCCGAGCCCGAACCGGAGCCGGTAGCCGAGGCTGCGCCCGAGCCCGAGCCCGAGCCTGAGCCCGAACCGGAGCCGGAGCCCGAGCCCGAACCGGAGCCGGTAGCCGAGGCTTCGCCCGAGCCTGAGCCCGAACCGAAGCCCGAGCCACCGGCGCTCCCGGTCGCCGAGCCGGAGCTGCCGGCCGAAGAGCCCCGGCTGCCGGCCGAGGAGCCCCTCGAGCCCGAACCACGCCGGCGGCTCGGCTTCCTGCGCCGCCGCGAACGCGTCGAGGAGCCGGAGCCCGCACCGCCGCCGAGGCACGTGAGGCTGCTCCCGCGGCGCACGGCTGAGGAGTCCGAGCGCGAGCCGAGCCGGGCCGAACAGGAGGTAGCAGAGCTCTTCGGCGCCGGAGCCTCCGAGGCCGAGGAGCGTGAGGAGCGCGGCGGGTGAGGATTCGCTCTGCCTTCAGGCGGAACCGAAGCGAGCCCGCAGTGGAGCCCGAGGGCTCTTCGGAGCCGCGGCCGGGACCGCGCAGGCCGGTCGAGCCGAGGCCGCGCGCGTGGAACCTGTGGGAGCTCGAACGGCTCGCCGAGGAGCTGAACGGCGGTCCGCAGGCCGAGGAGCGGGCGCTGCTGCTGCTGCACCTGCGCGAGTTCGCGGATCCGTCTGGCGGCCTGCCGCCTGAGTTCGACCGGCTCGTGCGCGAGGCCTTCGGCGATGCGCTCACGGAGCCGGTCCCGTGAGGGCAGCGTCGGCACAGCGCCAGGTCGCGCTGGCCGGGATAGCGCTGCTGGCGGCGATCGGCGCACTGGCCCTCAGCTCCCGCGGGAGCGGCCAGTCGACGAGCACCGTCCCGCAGCCCGTGCCGCTTGCCGGCGGCGGCTGGTACTCGGCGCCCGCCGGCCCCGAGCTCCCGCGCTACGGGGAGCGCACTCGCTGTGGCTACGTTCTTCGGCCCGGCACCGTCGGGATCATCGACTCGGTCCTGCCGTGCGGGATCCTCGTCTACGTCGCCTACAAGGACAGCCCGAAGATCCTCACGCGTGTGATCGATCGGCGGCCGGTACGCGCGGGCCGGAAGTTCGATCTCACGCCGAAGCTCGCGGAGGAGCTCGGCGTCGACGGCGTGCAGCGCATCCGCTGGGTCTTCGCACGCTGATCCTCGGACGCTAGAGTGAGAGGCCTCGAGCCTGTGCGTGCTCGGGGCTTATCTGTAGAACCAACACCAAGTGAGAGGGAGCTGTTGTTCGGCGAAGGCGCTTCGGCGCCAGAGCAGACGCGGCACCCACCTGGCTAGTCCAGGTTCACAACGAGCTCCGAGCATCGGCAGGCTGGACGAGAACGGGGGGACCGCACGGTTCCCCCGTTCGCCGCTCAGCCTCCCTCGCATGGCCTGTTGATGACTTGGTTCGAACTCGTTGCGGCGATGCTGCAATGCAAGATCTGACCCTGATTGTGGAGCTGTGCCGATACCGAGGGGAGTAGCTCGCTTCAACCGCCGCGTGACGAACCGGATCACCCGGCACGTGGCGGGCTGGGTGCCGGGATTCGCAATCGTGGTTCACGTCGGCCGCCGGTCGGGCCGGACCTACAGAACCCCGGTGAACGTGTTTCGCGACGGCGACCGCTACGTCTTCGCGCTCACCTACGGTGCCGAGAGCGACTGGGTGCGCAACGTGCTCGCGGCCGGCGGCTGCCGGATCGAGACGCGTCGCAGGACGGTCGAGCTGCGCGACCCCCAGCGGTTCGACGACCCGAGTCGACGGCTCGTCCCGAAACCTGCGCGGTGGATCCTGGGACTTCTTGACCTCGACCAGTTCCTCGGCCTCACTCAGGCGGACGCCGCGGACGCTAGATAGAGGCGCGTCAGCGGAGCTCGCCCCGGGCGGCGCGAGCGGTTGACCACGCGGCGATGCTCGCAACGGGTCGAGCCTCGGTCAACACGCGGCACCGCTAGCCTGGGTCGCATGGTCGAAGTCGTCGGCGACGCTTCGCGCGACGGGCAGTGGGCGCTCGTTCGGCTGTCCGTCGAGGGCGAGCGGATCGTCGCGGCGGAAGCGGAGGGGCTCGAGCGTCCGCTCGATGGCTTGACCCTCCTGGAGGCCGCAACGGTCGGCGGCGACGAGCTCGTGGTCGACGCGCTGGCGAACGCGCTCGGGCCGATCTTCCGCGCCGAGCCGAGGCCGGGACGCGTCGCCGTCGCGATGAGCGGCGGGGTGGACAGCGCCGTCGCGCTCCTGCGCGCGGGCCCTGAGGCCGTGGGCGTGACCCTGCGCCTCTGGCTCGACCCGCAGGGGCCGGACGCTGAGCGCGCGTGCTGCTCGCCGGAGGCCGTGCTCGCGGCCCGGGCCACGTGCCACCGTCTCGGGCTGCCGCACGTGACTCTCGACCTCCGCGAGGAGTTCCGCCGTGCCGTGGTCGAGCCGTTCGTGCGCGGCTACGCGGAGGGACAGACGCCGAACCCGTGCATCCGCTGCAACGGCAGCTTCCGCTTCGCCGAGCTGCTCGCGTTCGCCGAGCAGGCCGGCGCGGGGCGGCTCGCCACCGGCCACTACGCGCGGATCGTCGAGCGCGGGGGCCACCTCCTGCTCGCGCGGGCCGCGGACGCGCAGAAGGACCAGTCGTACATGCTCGCGACGCTCGACCCGCGCTTCCTCGAGCGGCTGTGGTTCCCCCTGGGCGAGCAGTCGAAGGAGGAGACGCGCGCCGAGGCCGCGCGGGCAGGGCTCGCAGTCGCCTCGCGCGCCGAGAGTCAGGAGGCCTGCTTCCTCGCGGGCGGCGACTACCGTGACTTCCTCGAGCGGCACGGGCTCGTCTCGCAGGATGGGCCCCTCGTGGACGAGGACGGCAACGAGCTGGGGCGGCACGGCGGCTTCTGGCGGTTCACGGCCGGACAGCGGAAGGGCCTCGGCGTCGCAACCGGCCTCCCGCTGTACGCCCTCCGCAGCGATCCGGGCACGAACACCGTCGTGGTCGGGCCGCGCACGGCGCTCGCGACCCGCGAGGTCGCCGCGCGGGGCCGCCTGCACCTGCCGGTCGTCCGTGCCGATGCCAAGCTGCGCTACCGCTCGCCGGCCGTCCCCGCCGAAGTGACGCCGACCGAAAACGGCTTCCGGCTACGCCTCGACGAGCCGGCGCACGGTGTGGCGGCTGGCCAGGCCGCGGTGCTCTACGACGGCGACGCGGTGGTCGGAGCCGGAATGATCGTGCCGGATCCTTCCGAAACCTTCCGTCCCGTTCCAGCGTTTGAATCGCAGGGCGAGTGACTGGCGACGAGATCACGCTGACCATCCCACGGGAGCCGCCGTTCCACGAGGTCGCGCACCTCGTGCTCGGGGGCGTCGCCGCGCGCCTGAACCTCACCTTCGAGAGCATCGACGACCTCGAGACGGCGCTCGACGCGGTGCTCGAGCGCGCCGCGGCCGAGGGCGAGGTCACGGTGCAGCTGCAGCTCGTGGAAGGCGCCATCGTCGCGCGCGTGGGGCCCTTCGCGGCCGACCGGTTACGTGGGGAGCTCGAGCGGGACGCCGAGGGCCACGTCACGCTCAGGCGCGTGCTCGACACGGTCCTCGACGGATACGAGCTCGACGGCGACGGGTGGATCGAGCTGCGGAAGCAGGTCGAGCAGGGGAGCGTCGCGTGACGCAAGACAGCGACAAGGTCCTCCTCCGCCGCTACCACCAGCAGGGCGACCTGGGGGCACGCGAGCAGCTGATCGAGCAGTACATGTCGCTCGTGCGCTCGCTCGCCCGGCGCTACTCCTACCGCGGCGAGCAGCTCGAGGACCTCGTCCAGATCGGCGCGATCGGCCTGATCAAGGCGATCGACCGCTTCGACGTCGAGCGCGGCGTGGAGCTCACGACCTACGCCACGCCGAACATCATCGGCGAGATCAAGCGCCACTTCCGCGACCGCGGGTGGTCGGTGCGCGTGCCCCGCGGGCTCCAGGAGCTGAACATCCAGCTCTCGCGCCTGATCGAGGAGCTGACAGTCCAGCTCGGCCGGTCGCCGACGATCGCCGAGCTGGCGAAGCGGGCCGAGGTGAGCGAGGAAGAGGTGCTCGAGGCGCTGGAGAGCGGCCGCGCCTACAGCTCGCTCTCGCTCTCCGTCGGCTCGAGCCACGACGACGAGGGCGAGCTCGACCCGCTCGAGTCGCTCGGCACCGAGGAGCACCAGTACGAGGTCTCCGAGGACCGCGCCGTACTCGCGCCCGGATTTCGGGTGCTCGACGAGCGCGAGCGGAAGATTCTGCACCTGCGCTTCTTCGAGGGCCTGACGCAGTCACAGATCGCGCAGCAGGTCGGCATCTCCCAGATGCACGTCTCGCGGCTGATCCGGCGCTCGCTGGAGAAAATCCGCGAGGAGATCGCCGCCGACGAGCTCGCGGAAACGGAGCGCAGGGCGGCGAGCGGTCCCTAGGAGGGCCTCAATGCGCGCAGAACTTCGTGTTGCAGGGTCCTCTGGAGGCTGATCCCGAATCGCCGCTCGGCCACGTCGAGCGCGGCCAGGTACTCGTCGACGGCATCCTCGATCGTCGCGGGGACGGCCTCGACTCCCAGCGGCCCGAGCAGGAAGCCGTGCATCTTCTCGAGCTCCGTGCTCACTAGCTCGGCGCGACCGCGCGCGCGCTTCGCGGCAAGCCAAAGGATCCAGTCCCAGAAGTGAGCGTCGAGCGCAGCGAGCGTGTCCGCGCTCACCTGCCACGGCGGGCGCTCCTCCATCGGCTCGCCGGAGAAGATGAAGTCGATCTTCGTCGGCCCGCGCAGCATGAGCATGTAGGTGGGGTGCTGGCCGAGCGGGTCCCACTGCTGCGCCAGCGGCTCGAGCGGCGCCACTAGCTCGGGCAGCGCTCGTGCGAGTGTGTCGAGATCCGAGGTCTCGACCGCGAAGTCCCAGTCGGAGAGCGGTGTCGCCGTGCCGGCAGCGCGGGAGCCGACCAGCTCGACGCGGCGGACGGAAGGATGCTTCCGCAGCAACTCGGGGACGCGGGTGCCGAAATCCACCGTCCGTAGAATCTCAGCCGTGCAGACCACGGCCGAGCTTCGCGCGGGCTACCGCGAGTTCTTCGAGTCCAAGGGCCATACGTTCAGGCCCTCGGCGTCGCTGATCCCGCGCGCCGACGACCGCTCGACGCTGCTGATCTCGGCCGGAATGCAGCCGCTGATGCCGTTCTTCCTCGGCCTCGAGGATCCGCCCGCGCCGCTGCTGACGACGGTGCAGAAGGTCTTCCGCACCCCGGACATCGACGAGGTCGGGCTCAACAGCCGCACCCTCACCTTCTTCGAGATGCTCGGCAACTTCTCGTTCGGGCAGTACTTCAAGGAGGGCGCGGTCGAGCTTGCCTGGGAGTTCATGTTCGACCGGATGAGGCTCGACCTCGACCGGATCTGGGTCAGCGTGTTCGCGGGCGACCCGGAGCTAGGGCTCGGCGAGGACGAGGTCGCAGTCGGGGCCTGGGAGAGGATGGGCATGCCGCCCGAGCAGATCGTGCGCCTGCCGCGCGCCGACAACTTCTGGTCGGTCGGCGGCCCCGGGCCGTGCGGGCCGGACTCGGAGATGTTCTACGACTGGGGCGAGGGCGTCGGCTGCGGCCGCGAGGAGTGCGCACCCGGCTGCGAGTGCGAGCGATTCCTGGAGTTCTGGAACCTCGTCTTCATGGAGTTCGAGCTGCACGCCGACGGGTCGCTGACGCCGCTGCCGAAGCAGAACATCGACACCGGCCTCGGGCTCGAGCGCGGGGCGCGGATCCTGCAGCAGGTCGACTCCGTCTACGACACCGACGGCTACCAGTCGCTGATGGGCTGGATCGCCGGGCAGTCGGGCGTCGCGTACGGCGAGAGCGAGCAGGCGACGAAGGCGCACCGGATCCTCGCCGACCATGGGCGCGGGATGACCTTCCTCGCGGCCGACGGGGTGGCGCCCTCGAACGAGGGCCGCGGCTACGTGATGCGGCGCGTGATCAGGCGCGCGGTGCAGCAGGCCTCGCGGATCGGGCTCGAACCCCCCTTCCTCGCTGGCCTCTCCGGCGTCGTCGTCGACCAGATGCAGGAGGCATACCCGGAGCTCGGCGAGGCGCGGGGCGAGATCGCCGCCGTGCTCGAGGCCGAGGAAGAGCGCTTCTCGGAGACCCTGACGCGCGGGCTGACGCTGTTCGAGGAGGCGGCGACCGACGGCGAGATCTCCGGCGAGGAGGCGTTCCGGCTCCACGACACATACGGCTTCCCGCTCGAGCTGACGCAGGAGCTCGCGCGGGAGCGCGGCCTGCCGGTCGACGAGGACGGCTTCCGCGAGCTGATGGAGGAGCAGCGGACCCGGTCGCGGCGCGCCGTCGCTCCGGAGGTCGACGTGAAGCTCAGCGCGGACGTGCGCAGCGAGTTCGTCGGCTACGAGAAGACCGAGGCGCTCACGGCGATCCTCGCCTACGAGGACCTCGGCGAGGGCCGCTTCCAGGCGAAGCTCGAGCAGTCGCCCTTCTACCCGGAGGGCGGCGGCCAGGCCACCGACGCGGGGTTCATCGAGAACGAGGAGACCGGCGCGCGTGCGGAGCTCGTCGCGGCCGCCCGGCTCCCGGACGACGACCAGGTGCTCACCTTCGAGGGCGAGGGCTTCGCCGCGGGCATGCGCGTGCGCGCCGTTGTGCCGTGGCAGGTGCGGTTCCCGACGATGGCCAACCACACCGCCACGCACCTCCTGCACAAGGCGTTGCAGGAGGTGCTCGGCGAGCACGCACGTCAGGCCGGCTCGGCGGTGCGGCCCGACAAGCTGCGCTTCGATTTCGCCCATCCGCAGGCGCTGACGGCCGAGGAACGCGAGGAGATCGAGCGGCGCGTGAACGAGGCGGTCTTCCAGAACCTTCCGGTGCGCGCGTACATCGCTCCGATCGCGGAGGCGCGGCGGCTCGGCGCGATGATGCTCTTCGGCGAGAAGTACGGCGACGAGGTGCGCGTGGTCGACATCGCGGGCTACTCCCGCGAGCTCTGCGGCGGCACGCACGTGCGCGCGACCGCGGAGATCGGGCCGTTCGTGATCACCTCCGAGAGCTCGATCGGCTCGGGCACGCGGCGGATCGAGGCGGTGACCTCGGGCGAGGCGTACGCGCTGCTACACGGGCGCGCTCGCGAGGCCGACGAGCTGCGGGCGGAGCTCGAACGGACGCGGAAGGAGGGCCCGCGGCACGAGGAGAAGGTCGAGGTGCGCGTCGAGCCGCGCAGCGACGAGGCGATCGGCGGCGTGAACGTCTTCGTGGGCCAGGCGGCTGGGGTGGACGCCGAGGTGCTGCTGGCCGAGTCGGACCGGATCAAGCAGGAGCGCGCGCCGGCCGCAGTGGTGCTCGGCGCGGCCGAGGACGGCCGCGTCCACCTGGTCGCGAACTTCGACCGGTCGCTGGAGGGTCGCCTCGACGCGGTCGCGGTCATCCGCGCCGCCGCAGCCGAGGTCGGCGGAGGCGGCGGCGGCCGCGCGACGATGGCGCGCGCCGGCGGTCGCAATCCGGAGAAGCTCGACGACGCCCTCGCGAAGGCGGAGGAAGCGCTGCGGCGCGCTCTCGCGTGAACACGGAGTGTTCACGCTGGGGAAAGGTCCCGGGAAACCGGGAGGTTTCCCGCAACGCAATCCTGCCGAGCCGCGCCGACCTGCGCGGCGCGGATCGGCAGGCGCGGTCAGAAGAAGAAGGGGGCACGCGGGGGAAACATGGTTTCCCCTGCGGGAGCGACCTACTGGCGAGCGACGCGTGAAAATCGTTGCGCTGGACTACGGCTCGGCGCGGACGGGCGTCGCGGTCTCCGATCCCACGGGCACGATTGCCCGCCCACTGGGCGTCGTCGAGCGCGCGGCGAGCGAGGCCGGGCTCGAGCGGCTCGCGCGGCTGATCCGCGAGGAGGGGGCCGAGCGCGTGGTCGTGGGCCTGCCACTGACCCTGCGCGGCGATCGCGGCGGTCAGGCGCAGGAGACGGACGCGTTCGTCGAGGCTCTGCGCGGCGCCGTGGACGTGCCGGTCGAGAGCTACGACGAGCGGTTCACGACGGGCCTCGCCGCCACGGTCGGCTCCGGTGAGGCCCCCGAGGACGCGCGCGCCGCGGCGCACCTGCTGTCGAGCTACCTCGCGTGGTCGAGCAGCGCAAGGGAGTGATGCCGCCGCGGCCGCGGCCGCCCGAGCGGACGCCGAAGGCGGTCATCTACCGCCGACGCATCGTCGCGTTAGCGGTGCTGGTCGCTGGGTTCCTGATCGCGTGGTTCGCAGTCGCGAGCGTCGGCGGAAGCGACAAGCCTGCGCCGCCGCCGCCGACGAGGACCGCGCTCGCGAAGCCGAAGCCGTTCCGGGTCGTCTTCCCGGAAGGCTTCACGCGCCGACAGATGGCAGAACGCGTGAACGCGGTCGCGGGCATCGCGCGCCGCGAGCGCGGCAAGCGCGTGCGCCTCCGGGCGCGGACCTACCTCGCGGCAACGGTGAAATCTCGCCGCGAGCCCGGCTTCGGAAGCCGGCCGCTCCCGCTCGAGGGCTTCCTCTTTCCGGCGACGTACGACTTCACCGCGCGTACGACATCGCCGCAGCTGGTCACGGCTCAGCTCGAGGCCTTTCGCCGCAACTGGGCGAAGGTCGATCTCCGCTACGCGGGCTCGAAGAACCTGACGCCGTACGACGTCCTGATCATCGCCTCGATGGTCGAGAAGGAGACGCTCTCGCCCGACGCGCGGCAGCTCGTCGCGGCGGTGATCTACAACCGGCTGCACAAGCGGATGGCGCTCGGGATCGACGCGACGCTGCGCTACGGCCTCCACATCCCGCCGACCGAGTCGATTCGCCAGTCGCAGCTGCAGAGCTCGAGCCCCTACAACACGCGCAACCGTCCCGGCCTGACGCCGACGCCGATCGCCAACCCTGGGCTCGCCTCGATGCAGGCCGCCGCGCACCCGGCGAAGGTCGACTACCTCTACTTCGTGCGACAGCCGGACAAGAAGCACCACTTCTTCACGTCGAGCTTCTCCGAGTTCGAGCAGTACAAGGCCGCGCACGGCTACGGATGACCCGCGTCGCGCTGCTGGGCAAGCCGGTGGCCGAGTCGCTCTCTCCGCGGATGCAGAACGCGGCCTTCGTCGCGCGCGGACTGGACTGGGAGTACGTTCCGCTGGAGGTCGAGCCGGACGGTCTGGCCGAGGCGGTCGCCGGCCTCGTTTCGGGCGGGTACGCGGGGGCGAACGTGACGATTCCTCACAAGCAGGCGGTCGTGCCGCTTTGCGACGAGGCGGAGGGAGCCTCGGTGAACACGCTCGTGCTCCGCGAGCGACGCGTGCTCGGCTTGAACACCGACAAGGAGATCGTGGCGGGGATCGAGGCCTCTCGCGTTTGCCTGATCGGGGCCGGCGGGGCCGCGCAGGCGCTCATGCCCGCGCTCGCGGGCGAAGTGCGGGTCTTCTCGCGGGGCGGCGACTGGCCTCCGGACGCGTCCGGCTGCGACCTCGTGGTGAACGCGACGCCCGTGCGCGACGAGCTGCTCGTCGAGCCGCGGCCCGAGCAGGCGGTGGTCGACCTCGCCTACCGAGCCGACGGCACGCCCACGCTGCTGGTGGGTGCGGCCCATGCGGCGGGGTGCCGCCTCGTCGTCGACGGCCTCGAGGCGCTCGTGCGCCAGGGTGCGGCCTCGTTCGAGCTCTGGACCGGCCTCGAGGCTCCCGTCGAGGTGATGCGCTCGGCGGTCCTAGCCTGAAGGCAGAAGCCAGGCGACGACCGCCGCCAGACCGGTCACCGCGCCGACTCTGAGCCCGGTCTCGTTGTCGCTGCGGAAGTGGATCCCGCCGTAGAGCCGTGAGAGGGCGGCCTCGCGGGCCCGGTCCGAGAGCTGCTGCGCCTCTTCCGGGAAGAACGCCGAGAGCACGGTCGCGGCGGCGGCCGAGGTAGTCGAGTGGCCGGAGATGTAGCTCGGGAAGGGCGGGGTCGTGATCAGCGGCATCCAGGCCGGGTCGAGCTCACGCTGGATCGCGGTGGCCGGCCGGAGCGACCAGTACGTGTACTTCGTGAGCCAGGCGCAGATGAACGCGTCGGCCTGTGCGGTGTTCAGCGTCGCGAACAGAAGCGCCTCGCGCCGCAGCGACAGTGGGTGCGTCTCGAGCAACTCGACGGCGATCGCGTTCCAGTGCCCCGCCGGGGTGAACGTGCCCGCGCCGTCGGCCCAGAAGAGCGCGATTGCCCGCTGCTCCTGGGTCAGCGTCTGCGAGACGTCGTAGACCTCGTGCACCTCGGCCTCGAACTGCACGCTGCCGGGGCGAGGCGGCGGGGGAGGCAGCAACGCGCCGGGTGTCTCCACGTTCCACGGCTCGACCTGGCCCCAGCCCGGCAGCAGCGGCGGCAGAAAGCCGGGCGGCGTCGGGACCCAGAACTCGGGTCCGACCGGGATCGTGCCGTTCCAAGGGATGTCGGCGCCGTCGCCGGCCGCGCGTTGCAGCAGCTTCCGTCCGGCGCGGACGCCGGCGCTGAACCCGGACTCGCCGGCGGAGCGCTGCGCCAGGCTCTCAAAGGCGGCTGCCCGGTCCGGGAAGAAGTAGGGCAGCACCGTCGAGGCGGCGCCGTCGACCGCGGCGGCGGCGGCCGTGTGGCCGTCCACGCGCTCGACGCCGCGCTCCACGGCGACGCTCAGCGTCGCAAGCAGGCGCGAGGCGTGCGGCGGGTCGAGGCGGTGCGCGGCGACCTCGTCGAGCGTGAGGCCGATCCATTCGGTTACGGGTTGCTCGGCTGACGCGGGCTCCGCGCGCGCGGACGGCGCGAGTAGCGCGGCAGCGACGATCGACACGACGACCATGCGTCGGACTGCGGCCACGATTCCCCCCTCGGAGCGCGCGCTCAGGATAGCCCGTTTGGCGGGCACTAGGCTTCGTCCGTGAGCCTGGCCCTCGTCACCGCCGGCGAATCCCACGGCCCCGCGCTCGTGGGCATCGTCACCGGCTTGCCGGCGGGCCTGATGCTCGACCGCGAGGCGATCGACGCGGATCTCGCGCGGCGTCAGGAGGGCTACGGCCGCAGCCCTCGGCAACGGCTCGAGCAGGACAGGGTCGAGGTGCTCGCCGGGCTGCGGCACGGGCGGACGCTCGGGACGCCGCTCGCGCTCGTCGTGCGCAACCGCGATCACGAGAACTGGGCCTGGGGGATGAGCCCGTGGCCGCCGGAGGGCGAGGCCACCGGGAAGGGGACAAAGCCCGTGACCCTGCCCCGCCCGGGGCACGCCGACCTCGCCGGCTCGCTGAAGTATGGGCTCGCGGACGCGCGGGACGCGCTGGAGCGCGCAAGCGCGCGGCAGACCGCGGTCGCGGTGGCGGCAGGCGGGGTCGTGAAGGCGCTGCTCGCGGAGATCGACGTCGTCGTGCTCGGCCGCGCGGTCACCGAGGCGCTCGACCAGCGGATCGACGAGGCGCGGGCCGAGCGGGACACCGTCGGCGGGATCGTCGAGGTCGTCGCGCACGGCGTGCCTCCCGGGCTGGGGTCGTACGCGTCGAAGGAGCAGCGCCTCGACACAGGGCTCGCCGCCGCGCTGATGGGGATCCAGGCGGTCAAGGGGGTGGAGATCGGCGCGGGCTTCGAGCTGGCGGAGCGGCGCGGCTCCGAGGCGCACGACGAGATCCTCGCCGACGCGGGCGGCGCGCTCTACCGCGAGACGAACTTCGCCGGCGGGATCGAGGGGGGCGTCTCGAACGGGGAGCCGGTGGTCGTGCGAGCGGCCATGAAGCCGCTGCCGACGCTGATGCGGCCGCTGCGCTCGGTCGATCTCCAGACCGGCGAAGCGGGCGAGGCGCTGGTCGAGCGCAGCGACGTGGCGGCCGTGGAGGCTCTGGCCGTGGTCGCCGAGGCCGCGGTTGCCTTCGAGCTCGCGCGTGCGGCGCGCGAGAAGTTCGGCGGCGACTCGGTGGCGGACTTCGTGGCCGCGTGGCGCGCGTACGTAGAGCGGATTCCGTGGCGCACGCGCTAGACCGGCACGTCGCGCTCGTCGGCTTCATGGGCGCCGGCAAGACCACGCTCGGCAGGGCCGCGGCGCAGGTCCTCGGACGGCGCTTCGTCGACCTCGACCGGGAGCTCGAGCGCTCGCTGCAGACGACGATCCCGGAGCTGTTCGAGCAGCGCGGCGAGGCGCAGTTCCGCGTCCTCGAGCGCGAGGCGGCGCTTGGCGCGCTGTGCAACGAGCGGCCGGCCGTGATCGCGCTGGGCGGCGGCGCGGTCGAGACGAGATCGATCCTGCGCACGCTCCGCGACCGTGCGCTGACCGTGCTCGTCGAGGTAGACCCGGCCACGGCCTGGACGCGAGTCGGCGGGAGCGCCCGGCCGCTCGCACGCGACGAGGAGCGCTTTCGCGAGCTCTTCGCTCAGCGCGAGCCGCTCTACGCGGAGGCGGCCGACGCCGTCGCGACGGACGTCGACGGCATCGTGCTCGCGGCCGCGGGCGTCGTGGTCGAGCAGGGCTCGCTCGCGCGACTGTCCGAGCTCGTCCCCGACGGCGAGGTCGAGGTGGTGGGGGACGCGACCGTGCTCGGGCTCCACCGCCCGTCGCTCGAGGCGCCGGTGCACGCGCTCCGCGGCGGGGAGGAGGCGAAGGGCCTCCGGGCGGTCGAGCGGCTCTGGCGCGAGCTGCGGCTGGGCCGTGACGGGACGCTGGTCGGATTCGGCGGGGGTTGCACCACGGACGCGGCGGGGTTCGCAGCGGCGACGTACCTGCGCGGGATCGACTGGGTCGCGGTCCCGACGACGCTGGTCGGCCAGGTCGACGCGGCAATCGGCGGCAAGACGGCGGTGAACCTTCCCGAGGGCAAGAACCTGGTGGGCGCCTTCCACTGGCCCGTGCGCACGGTGATCGACCCGGCGCTGCTCGAGACGCTGCCGGAGAGCGAGCGGCGAGCTGGGATGGCCGAGGTCGTGAAGACGGGGCTCCTGGCAGGCGAGCCGCTCTGGGAGCTGCCGACCGCCGAGCTCGTTCGACGGTGCGCCGCGTACAAGGCGGCGGTGTGCTTGCGCGACCCGCACGAGCAGGGCGAGCGGGCCGTGCTGAACCTCGGGCACACGTTCGCGCACGCGCTCGAGGCGGCGGGGGAGTACCAGCGGCTGAGCCACGGCGAGGCGGTCGCGCTCGGGCTGCTCGCGGCGCTGCGGCTGTCGGGACTGGACACGGCGCCGGTGGAGGAGGTGCTCCAGCCGCGCCCGGTGCAGGTGAACCGCGTGGCCGCCTGGGCGGCGCTGGCGCGCGACAAGAAGGCGCGCAACGGCACGCCGAGGCTCGTCCTCCTGGAGAAGCCGGGCAAGCCGATCACCGGCGTCGAGCTCCCGGAGGAACAGGTGCGAGCCGCCCTCGACGAGCTGATCGCCGACTGAGCGGGGGGTACGCTCCCGGCCATGCGCGTCGCCGTTCTCAATGGCGTCAACCTCGACGTCCTCGACCGCCGCGACCCGAGGATGTACGGCGGGCTCAGCCTCAACCAGCTCGAGAGCCGCATCTACGAGTGGGCGCGCGAGCTCGAGCTCGTCGCCGAGTGCCGCCAGACCAACAGCGAGGCCGAGTACGTCGGCTGGTGCCACGACGCCTACGACTGGGCCGGAGGCGTAATCGTCAACCCGGGATCCTGGACGCACTACAGCTACGCGATCCACGACGCGCTCGAGCCGTTTACGGTCCCGATCGTGGAAGTGCACCTCTCGAACGTCGACGAGCGCGAGGAGTGGCGGCGGCACTCGGTGATCGCGGACGTCGCCGCAGCAAGGATCGTCGGCAAAGGGCCCGACGGCTACCGCGACGCGCTCGCGTTCCTGGCGGACCAGCGGCCGTGAATCGCATCGACCACGCGACGCGTTCCGGGATCACGACGGAGGTGCGGCCATCGAACGCATAGACGCGCTTCGTCGTGCCATCGAGGAGCCGCTGCTCGTCTCGCACAGCGTCAACGTCCGCTACCTCACCGGCTTCCAGAGCTCGAACGCGGCGCTGCTCGTCGAGCCCGACCGCGTGCGGCTCTTCAGCGACTTCCGCTACGCGGAGGCCGCGCGCGCGGTCGAGGGCGTCGAGTTCGTCGAGACCAGGCGCTCGCTGTTCGCCTCGCTCGCCGAGCTGCTCGACGGCCGCATCGGCTTCGAGGCCGACGCCGTCACCTACGCGGGCTGGGAGACGCTCGGCTCGGACGGCCTCGAGCTCGTCCCGCGGCGGGGACTGGTCGAGGCGCTGCGCGCAGTCAAGGACGACGAAGAGCTCGACACGATCCGCCGGGCAGCTGAGATCACGAGCGAGGCCTACGCGCGGTTCGCGGAGGAGTCGTTCGTCGGTCGCAGCGAGCGCGAGCTGGCGTGGCGCCTGGACGACCTCTTCCACGAGCTCGGGGCGCACGGTCCGGCCTTCGAGACGATCGTCGCCTCGGGCCCCAATGCCGCGCGCCCGCACGGGCGTCCGACCGATCGCGAGGTCGAGGCGGGGGAAACCGTCGTGGTCGATGCGGGAGCACGCCTCGACGGCTACTGCGCCGACTGCACGCGCACCTTTGCGACCGGCCCGCTCGCCGGCCGGCTCAAGGACGCCTATGCCGCCTGCCTCGAAGGCCAGCTGGCGGGGCTCGAGGCGGTGCGGGCGGGAGTCACAGGGGTCGACGCGGACGCGGCGGCTCGCGAGCGGATCGACGCCGCCGGCCTGGGCGACGATTTCGGTCACGGGCTCGGCCACGGCGTGGGGCTCGACGTCCACGAGGCGCCGCGGCTCTCGCGCGAGTCGACCGACACGCTCGCCGTCGGCAACGTCGTGACGGTCGAGCCGGGCATCTACCTCGAGGGCCTCGGCGGCATCCGGATCGAGGACCTCGTGATCGTCCGCGACGGCGCCCCGGAGGTGCTCACGGGCTACACGAAGGACCTTGTGACCGTGGACTAGACTCGGGGCGCGCGCCGTGGCCGAGACCGTCTCCACGAACCAGTTCCGGAACGGGATGCACATCCAGCTCGAGGGCTCGGTGTGGCGGATTCTCGAGTTTCAGCACGTGAAGCCCGGCAAGGGCGGCGCCTTCGTCCGCTCGCGGCTGCGCAACCTCGACTCCGGCGCGGTCGTGGACAAGACCTTCCGCGCCGGCGAGAAGTTCACGCGCGTGCACACGGAGGTCAAGGAGGTGCAGTACCTCTACGACGCCAGCGACGAGGTCGTCTTCATGGACACCGAGACGTACGAGCAGTTCTCGCTCCCGCACGCGACAGTGGAGGACGCGTTGCCCTACCTCGAGCCCAGCTCGACGGTGCAGGTGCTCGCGGTGGACGGCCGGCCCGCGGGCGTGCAGCTGCCGTCCTCGGTCGAGCTCGCGGTGGCCGAGACCGAGCCCGGCGTTCGCGGCGACACGGTCTCGAACGTGACGAAGCCCGCCAAGCTCGAGACGGGCGCGGTCGTGCAGGTGCCGCTGTTCGTGAACGTGGGCGACCGGGTCAAGGTCGACCCGCGCGAGGGCCGGTACATCTCCAGAGCCTGAACGGCTCGCGTGCGCTGATAGTCTCCGTGAGACTATGCCCGAGCGCGGGGGCACTCGCTCTCGTGCCGGCGCTGCTGGCCGGCCTCCTCGCCGCCTGCGGCGGGACGACGAGCGCAGGGCCGGAGACGGCCGGCACGGCGGGGATCGATCCACCGGCGAAGCGCTGCGGTTCCCCTGCGCGGCGGTCCGAAGTGGTCGCCTTCCGCGCCTCTGACGGCGTTCGCATCGTCGGTGCGATCGTCGGCGAGGGATCTCGCGGCGTCGTGTTCGTGCACGAGGCCGGAGCGCAGGCCCTCTGCGGCTGGTGGCCGTACGCAACCCGGCTCGCCGACCGCGGCTTCCACGTCTTGCTCTTCGACCTTCGCTGCTACGGGCTCTCAGCATGTCCGGGCAAAGGCGAGGACGACGTCGTCGCAGACGTGGCCGCTGCGGTCGGCGAGCTGCGTGCCAAAGGCGCCAACTCGATCCAGCTCGTCGGCGCCTCCTACGGCGGCTCGGTAACGCTCGTCGCGGCATCCAGGCTCGACGACGTCACGGCGCTCGCCGATCTCTCTGGCGACGAGGTCACCACGTCGGGGGGCGGGCCACGCCCCCCGCCCA
>JBKPFI010000458.1:0-2541 GCA_046728775.1 Actinomycetota bacterium
GCTTCGGCCCGCCGTTTTGCAAGGCGAGTCCGACGACTTCCTATACCTGATCATGCCGATTCGGCTGGCCGGCTGATCGTCGCTTCGGTCGCGCTTCGGGACTTCCGCTCCTATGCGAAGCTCGAGTTGTCGCTTGAACGGGGACTCGTGCTCGTAACTGGGCCAAACGGATCCGGGAAGACGAACCTGCTCGAGTCGCTGCACGTCGGGACGCAGGGCTTCTCGCCGCGGACACGGGCCGACGCCCAGCTTGTGCGCTTCGGGCACGAGGCGGCACGGATCGCGCTCCGCGGGGAGCGAGCGGGCATGAGGCTCGACCTCGAGGTGACGCTCGAGCTGGGGAGCAGCAAGCGGGCGACGTTGAACGGCGCGCGGTTGCGGGCCGCCGAGCAGCTGCGCGGCGAGGTGTCGACGCTGGTCTTCACGCCCGACCGGCTCGTGGTGGTGAAGGGTGGGCCGGCCGCGCGCCGCGCCTACTTCGACCGCGTTCTCGGACGGCTCGCTCCCGCCCGCGCCGGGCTCTCTGCCGAGTACGCAGCCGCGGTCGGCCAGCGGAACGCCGCGCTGCGGCGCGTCGCGCAGGGCCTCTCCTCGCGGGACGCGCTCTCTCCCTGGAACGAGCAGGTCAGCCGCCTCGGGGCGGAGCTCGTGGCCGGTCGTCACGAGACGGTCGCAGCGCTGCAGCCGGGCTTTGCAGCCCGCGCCGGCGAGCTGGGGCTGCCGCAGGCGGAGCTGCGCTACGAGGGCGAGCCGCCGACGGCGCGGGAGCTCGAGGAGCGGGTCGACCGCGACCTGGACCGCGGCACGACGAGCCTCGGGCCCCATCTCGACGACCTCGGCGTTCTCTCTGCCGGCCGCGACCTGCGCGCGTTCGGCTCTCAGGGGGAGCAGCGCCTGGCCGTGCTGGCCCTGCTTCTCGGCGAGGCGGAGCTGCTCGAGGAGCACCGCGGCACCCGCCCGCTGCTCCTGCTCGACGACGTCCTCTCGGAGCTCGACCCGGAGCGGCGCCGCATCCTCGCCGACCGTCTGCGGGTCTCCGGTCAGGCGTTCGTGACGAGCGCGAGCTGCAACGCGCTGCCGGGCGAGCCGGCGCAGACGCTCGCGATCGAGCAGCGAGCCGACGGCACGAGCGAGGCCCGGGCCGCGTGATGGACCGGCTCGGGGAGGAGTTCGCTCGAGAGCTCGGCCGCTTCGGCGACGGTGGCCGGATGGCCGACCTCGTCATGGCCTGGCCGGAGACCGTCGGTGCGACGGTGGCGGAGAACGCTTGGCCGGCGCGGCTGGCGCGCGACGGAACGCTGCACGTCGCCGCGTCGTCGTCCACGTGGGCGTTCGAGCTCCAGCAGCTCGAGCCCGAGATCGTCGAGCAGCTGCGAGCGGCGCTGGGCGCCGATGCTCCGGGTCGCCTGCGCTTCGCTCCGGGACCCTTGCCGGAGCGCCCGCCGGCACCCGCCCCGGAGACCCGGAAGCCCCCGCCGCAGCCCTCTCCGGAGGAGGCGCGGAGGGCCCGTGAGCTGGCCGCGGAGATCGGGTCCGAAGAACTCCGCAAATCAGTAGAAAAAGCTGCGCGAATGAGCCTCGCGCGGGCCGCTGCCGACCGCTCGGTCTGGTAGACTTCACTTCGCCCGGAAATGCGCAACTTCCAGGGCTTTTTTCATGGCTAAGGCTTCGTATACCGCAAAGGACATCACCGTTCTCGAGGGCCTCGAGCCGGTCCGCCTGCGGCCGGGCATGTACATCGGCTCGACAGGCTCTCGCGGCCTCCATCAGCTCGTCTACGAGGTGATCGACAACGCCGTCGACGAGGCCCTCGCCGGCCGCGCCGACACGATCGAGGTGACGATCCACCCGGACGACTCCGTGACCGTCTCCGACAACGGCTCGGGCATCCCCGTCGACGTGATGGCCGACCAGGGCTTGCCGGCCGTGACCGTCGTGCTGACGAAGCTCCACGCGGGCGGCAAGTTCGGCGGCGAGGGCTACAAGGTCTCCGGCGGCCTCCACGGCGTCGGCGTGTCCGTCGTGAACGCGCTCTCCGAGTGGCTGTCGGTCGAGGTGAGGCGCGACGGCAGGATCTGGCGCCAGGAGTTCGCCCGCGGCGAGGCGACCACCCACCTGAAGAAGGCCGGTGTCGCCAAGGACAGCGGCACGACGATCACCTTCCTCCCCGACGGTGACGTTTTCGAGGAACTCGAGTGGTCGTCGGAGACGCTCGTGCAGCGTCTGCGAGAGACCGCCTTTCTCACGAAAGGCCTCCGTATCGTCCTCTACGACGAGCGCGAAGGCGACGAGAAGCACGAGTTCCACTACGAGGGCGGGATCCGCGACTTCGTCTCCCACGTGAACAAGGCCAAGGACCCCGTCCAGAAGGGGATCGTCTACTTCGAGGGCGACAACGGCCAGGGCACGGTCGAGGTCGCAATGCAGTGGAACAGCTCGTACCAGGAGTCCGTCTACTCGTTTGCCAACAACATCAACACTCACGAAGGCGGCTCGCATCTCTCCGGCTTCAAGGCCGCCCTGACTCGGACGTTGAACGAC
>JBKPFI010000212.1:0-8590 GCA_046728775.1 Actinomycetota bacterium
AGGTCGGCCGTGGCCTTGCGCAGCCCCACCTTCTCGCGTAGCCCAACGAGCCGCAGCCGCGCCGGCAGCCTCGCGGCCAGCTCGGCGACTCGGTGGTCGAGGTACGGGAAGCGACCCTCGACCGAGTGCCTCATCAGCATCCGGTCTGCCTGTGTGTGGAGGAGGTAGCCCTCCAGGAACGTCGCGACCTCAACGTACTGCGCGCGGTCGAGCGGCGCGAGGTCTCCGAAGCTTGGGGGCAGCCGGTCGAGGATTCCTGCCAGCGCCGAGTCCGCGGATGCTTGGCCGTCGCCCAGCTCGGCGCCGAGCATCCGAATGAGCCGCTTGCCGTTCTCGAACCGGATCCGATGGCTGTAGAGCGGGTCGTCCGTGTCGAGCAAGCCGCGCCCGTAAAACCGCGCGAGGAACGGCACGAGGCGCCGGACGTCGTCGCCGAGGTACTCGTTCAGGCGCGCGTAGAGGAGCGGCCGCATCCGCGAGGCGGGATCCCGCGCGCAAAAACGGCGGACCTTGTCCTCTCGGAAGATGTCGTAGCCGGCGAAGAGCTCGTCCGCGCCTTCGCCGGTGAGCACGACCTTCGTCCCGTTTCCATGGACGACCGAGGCGAGCTCGAGCAGCGGAGCCGGCGCAGTTCGCAGGGTCGGGCGCTCCGCGAACCGGACGACCGTCGGCAGCAGGTCAGCGATCGCGGTCGGGCCGACCTTCGCCTGCAGCAGCTCGGCGTCGAGCGCCGTGGCGGCGGCGCGCTGGTGCTCCGACTCGTCGTACCGACCGTCCTCGAAGCCGACCCCGAAGAGCGTCAGCCCGCGCCTCGCGTACGAGCGTCCGAGCGCCGCGACGACGCTCGAGTCCAGGCCGCCGCTGATGTAGACGGCGACGGGCACGTCGGCGCGCATCCGGAGGCGCACCGAGTCGTCCAGGAGCTCGCGCAGCTCGCCGAGCAGGTCTTCTTCGTCAGCTTCGGCGTCCGCGGAGAAGTCCAGGTCCCACCAGCGGCGGGGCGGCTCGGCCCCCTCGGGACCGACCCGTATCGAGCAGCCCGGCGGCAGCTCGCGGATGCCTTCGAAGGACGACCGCCCGGACGGATTGGCCCAGGTGACGAAGAACTCCGCAAGCGCGGCGCGGTCGAGCTCCCGGCGCGCGGTCGGGTGTCTCAGGAGAGCCTTCACCTCCGAGGCGAACCAGAAGTCGCCGTCGAGCTCGGCGACGAAGAGGGGACGAACGCCGAACCGGTCGCGCGCGAGGTAGAGTTCCCGGGTGCGCGCATCCCAGACGGCGAAGGCGAAGTCGCCGTTCAGCCGCTGGAGGCAGCCGGCTCCCCACTCGGCGTAGGCGTTCGCCAGGACCTCCGTGTCGCAGGTCGTGGCGCAGCGCCGGCCGAGCGCCTCGAGCTCGTCCCGGAGCTCGACGTAGTTGTAGATCTCGCCGTTCTGGACGACCCAATAGCGGCCTTCGCTGTCCGCGAGCGGCTGGTCGCCGCGGGCCAGGTCGACGATTGCGAGCCGGCTCGCGGCCATCCCGAGCCCGCCGTCGAGGTAGAGGCCGGTCCCGTCGGGACCGCGGTGTCGGAGCTCGCCTGCCATCGAGAGGAGGCGCTCTCTCGGCGAGGCGGCGTCATTGCGCCCGTAAACGCCCACAATTCCGCACATCCCGCCTCACCATAGGCGCTTGCGCACGACCCCACAAGCTTGGTCGAATGTGGGGTCGAATCCAGCCGTGGGTCCGGTGGTAACGTGCGGCGCCCGAGGTACAAAGCCGGAGTCCGATGCAGGCGCGCACAGACATCGAAGGCGAGATCAGGACGTTCCTGGACAAGAACTTTCCCCTCTACGAGGAGGCGAAGGTCGACCGGGACGACTCTCTGGTCGAGACGGGCGTCATCGACTCGCTCGGCATCCTCGAGCTCGTCGACTTCGTCGAGACGCGGTTCGACCTGCGCATCCCGGAAGACGAACTGCTTCCCGAGAACCTCGACTCCATCGGCAACATCACCCGCTACCTCACGCAGAAGCTCGGAGACGGCAGCGTTGTCAGGAACGAAGCCAGCGGCTCCTGAGCTCGTTCCGGGCGTTCTCGACATCGATCCCGAGCCGACGATCGACGCGATCGTCGCGGGCCTGCGGGAGGCTGTGCAGGTGCGGCTCCGGAAGCGCGGGGCCGTCGTCGGCCTCTCTGGTGGCATCGACAGCAGCGTCGTCCTTGCGCTCTGCGCTCGCGCCTTCGGGCCGGAGAACGTCCTGGGGCTGCTGATGCCGGAGCGCGACTCGGCGGGGGACACAGGCGCGCTCGCCTCGCTGGCTGCGAAGAGCGCGGGCGTGGAGACCGTCGAGGAGGACATCACGTCCGTGCTCGAGGCGGTCGGCTGCTATCGGCGGCGCGACGAGGCGTTTCGCGAGCTGATTCCCGAGTACGGCGCCGGTTGGAAGGCGAAGATCGTGCTTCCGCCGATCCTGGGTGGCGACTCCTACCGCCTGTTCTCGGTCGTCGCCCGCTCCCCGGACGGCGAGGAAGTTCGCGCACGCGTGACGGCTGAGACCTATCGCCGGATCGTGGCGGCGACGAACTTCAAGCAGCGGACCCGGAAGATGCTCGAGTACCACCACGCCGACCGGCTCGACTACGCGGTTGCCGGAACGCCCAACCGCCTCGAGTACGACCTGGGCTTCTTCGTCAAGAACGGGGACGGCGCGGCGGACGTCAAGCCGATTGCGGAGCTGTACAAGACACAGGTCTACGAGCTCGCTGCGGCCCTGGGGGTACCGGAGGAGATCCGCGCCAGAACGCCGACCACTGACACGTACCCGCTCGCGCAGGACCAGGAGGAGTTCTACTTCTCGCTCCCGTACGAGCAGATGGACCTCGCCCTCTACTCGCGGCTGCACGACTACCCGCCGGAGTCGCTCGCGGCGGCGATCGGCTTCTCGAGCGAGGACGCGACCCGGATCTACGCGGACATCGACGCGAAGCGCCGGGTGGCGGAGGTCCTCCACCTCCCGGCGCTTCTGCAGAGTTCCGAGCCGGCTTAGGCGCTCAGCTGTCGGAGGCCTCGATGTCCGCCGCCCGCCTCAGCGTGCCCCCGCACGCTCGCGGGAGCGAGAGCTTTAGGTATGACCCGCTGCTCCCGTCGGCGCGCAGGTCCGGCGAGTACACGATCAGCAGCGTGGCGCTCGAGCCGACGCGACAGCCGCGCAGCCCGCGCGCGGAGACGACTCGCATCGTCACTCGCCCACGGGTCGGGGCTGCGAGGCGCTGCAGCCGAAGGCTCTTCGCCCGCAGAACGAGGCGTGCTCGCTGGCCGTTGCGCAGCAGCAGCGATCCATGCGCCGAGACGGTGCTCGAGACGGCGCGGGCGTGGGACCGGAAGCGGGCGCTCGCGCCGCCCGAGACGATCGGCCCCGCAGCGCTCTGCGTCTGGAAGCGGAACGCGATCGCGCTGATCCGCTTCTTGACGCGAAGGAGCACCGTCGGCGTGCGCGGAACGAGCTCGTGGCCCGCCGCCGTCTGCACGGAGCCCATCGCCATGCTCCGGTAAATCCCCAGCCGGCGCGGTGTGCGGGCCGAGACGTGCAGGCGTGCCTCCTGGCCCTCGCGGACGACCCGCGTCAGCGCCCACGTCAGCGTCCTGCCGGAGATCGTCGGATCGCTGCGCGTCATTCCAGTCGTCGTTTTGCCCACATAGCGGAACCCGCGCGGCAGCACGATCTTGACCGTCTTCACGGTCAACGGAAGCACGTTCGGGTTCTGCACCCTGAGCGTGTAGCCGATCCGGTCGGCCCGCAGCGCGGCGCCGAGGTCCGGCTTCAGCGTGATGGGCGCGACCGCGCCCTGCACGAGCTCGACGATCGTCGAAACGAGGTTGCTGCCTGCATCGCGCGCGAGCCCGCCCATGTAGGCCCCGGCCGCCAGCGACTCGTAGCACTGCAGCGAGACCGAGAGCTCCTTCGAGAGCTCGCGGACCATGATGAGCGTGCGGCCGGCGGCGCGCATGTTCGCGAGCTCGAGCGCTGTCGAAAGGTTCTCTGGATCCTGCGAATGATCCTTGCACCCCGGGATCCCGTCCCGGCCTGCGCCATTCGGCTCCGCGTCGCCGAGCACGAGCACGATCTTCCTGGCGCCCGGACGCCAGCCCATCTGCGGGTCGCTGTAGCTATTTCTGAAGGCGAGGTTGTAGGACTCGGCCTCCGTGTTGTTCGGGTCCGGATTGAACGAGGCCCTGATCTTGTTCAGCCCAGCTTTAACCTGCTCGCGGTCGCTCGTGAACGGCTGCAGGAGCGCGTATTCGCCGGCGGGATTGCCGTGGTCGCGAAAGACGACGACCGCAAAGCGCGTGTCTGGCAGCAGCGAGACTAGCCCGTCGGTGATCCCGACGCCGTTCGTCTTGGCATCTGCGATCGCACTCGCCATGCTCGCGGTGCCGTCGACGGCGATCTCGACGTCGAGCTGCGGCGAGGCAGCCTGTGGCGCGGCATGCCCGACGGCGAGCTGCCCTCCACCTGCGAGCGCGATCGACGCGAGCCCCACGGCCACGAGGCCGGCGCGAAACTTGTTCATCAACCCCTCCCCTGATGTGACGGACTTAGCTTGTACGCCACTCGCGGAGTACGCATGACCCTATCGAGTGGTTTGAAGGTTGCTCTCCCCCTCGCGACAGATGCGCAACTGCGCCGATACTTGCGGTTGAACGTTGCTTCGCCCGGAGCGCATGTAGCCTCCGCGCCTTCGACGCGCGCGTCGCCGAATCGCTAACCCCCGTCGGATGTCGCGCACACCATGGCCAGGACCCGTCCGCCAACAGCCCGGTCCCGTTTCCTGCGCGTCCTCATGCCGGCCGTTGCCCTGCTGGCGGTCGCGGCGGCCTCAGCCGCGAGCAGGGCCGAGCCGAAGACCAAGCCGAGGGCGCGGTTCGCTCATGTCGTCATGGTCGTCTTCGAGAACCACGAGGCAGACCAGGTCCTCGGCAAAGCGGACGCACCGACGTTCAACCGGCTCGCAACGCGCTACGCCACGCTCACGAACTACACCGCAGTAACCCATCCGAGCCTGCCGAACTACCTCGCGCTCGTCTCGGGCTCGACGCAAGGAATCGACAGCGACTGCACGGGCTGCGTGGTGAATGGCCGGAGCCTTGCCGACACCCTCGAGGCCTCGAACGAGACCTGGAAGGCCTATGCCGAGGGCCTTCCGTACGCGGGCTTCACCGGAGCCAACTCCGGGCGCTATGCGAAGAAGCACAACCCCTTCGTCTACTTCCGCCGCAACCTGGGCGGCCCACGCCTCCACCGGATCGTGCCGTTCACCCAGTTCCTTCCCGATCTCCGCCGGAAGCGTCTGCCGGCGTTCTCGCTCGTCATCCCGGACCTGTGCCACGACATGCACGACTGCGGCCTCGCGACGGGCGACGCGTGGCTTGGCGCCTTCATGCGGCCGCTCCTCCGCGGACCGGCTCTACGCGACACCGTGGTCTTCGTTGTCTTCGACGAGGGGAAGAGCGACGTCGGCGGAGGTGGGCGGGTGTTCGCCATCGTGGTCGGTCGGCACGTCCGCCGCCACACCCGGGTGAATGCCGCGATCAATCACTACGGGCTCCTGCGAACGATCGAAGAGGGTTTCGGCCTTCCGCTGCTCGGACGCTCAGCCGGCGCTCGCGCGGTGACGGGCATCTGGCGCTGAGCGCCGCCTTACCGCGGCGGCGTCACGTATCCGCCGACGAGGCGGCCCTCGGTGCAGGGGTTCTTCGGTGCTCGCGCTGCGAAGACGAGCGTCAGGCCAGCGCTGCGCCACCGCACGACACAGCGCCCGCCGCTCCGCGTCCGGGTGGTTGGCGGGCCGGGTGCGCCGACCAGTGAACGAGGCGTGCTGCCGAGCTGCGCTAAGAGCGCCGCGAGGCGGTGGCCGCGCGACTGGCCTTGCCGGCCGGTTTGCGAAGAGTTCTGGCTCGTGGTCGTTGCGCCGAGAGGGTCGGCTGACCTGCCGAAGAGCTCGCCCATCAGGGCAAGGACGATGAGCGCCGGCACCAGCGCGGCGGCCGCCGCGAGCCGGCGCGCGAACTGAAGCGGAGGTTCCGCCACGCGTGCCGGAGCGGCCTCGACTGGCACCTCGGGAGCCGTCGGAGGAGCGGCGGCCAGGCGGCGCAGAGGAAGCGTCGGCTCGGGCCACGGCAGGAGCGCCCGGGCTCTGGCCGCGAGCTCGGGGTCGACCAGAACCAGCTCTGGGCTGATGACCTCGTCGCCCGGCTCGAGCTCGCGAGAACGGTCGAGGATCGCATCGCTTACAGGATGCAAGGCGGACATGTTAGACGGAGGCGTCGCTGACCCGGCGCCGCGGCGCGCCTCCTGGCCATCAGCGGACAACCGCTGCCGAGCAATGGCGCTTACACTCGCCGCGCTTCCGCACGCCCACGAGGGGGGACTCACTATGCATCGCAGCATGCCTGCGGCGGTCGCCACGACTGTCGCGGCGCTCTTCCTTGCCGCAGCGGCGTCCGCCGCCTCACCGCCGGCCTCCGGGAAGGTCGACGCGGCCGCGCCGGCCGCGTCCGCCTCGCAACACCTCCGCAACGCCGGCCTGACCGGAGCCGAGTGTCCCAACGGCCTCGCCTGTCGCGTCGTCCCCGCGGCATACGAGCAGAACTCGGCCGATCCCGGCGACTACGGCAACTACGACCTGGCGGCGCGTCCGTCCGACGGGCTCGCGATCCGCTACGTCGTCATCCACGACACCGAGTACGGCTACGACCCGACGATCGCGCTCTTCCAGAACCCGCTCGCGTACGTGAGCGCGCACTACGTCATCCGATCGTCCGACGGGCAGGTGACGCAGATGGTCGCGACGCACAACGTCGCCTGGCACGCCGGTAACTGGTGGATCAACACGCACGCGGTCGGCATCGAGAACGAGGGCTTCGCGACCGAGGACGCCTAAGGCCGGGCTCGCCTCGATCCCGGTCTACGGCCGTGCCTACCCGGAGGACATCTCGATGCTGACGCTCGGCTACACGATCCCGGCCGGGCAGGTGTACGTCGCCAAGGACCTCGTCGGCGCCGACTACTACTACGCGACGACCTTCGATGCGCTGGACACGCACCAGGTATTCACCGGCTCGACCAGGTTCTACGAGATCTCCTTCAACCACCGGATTGCCTTCGTCAAGGCGTCCGACGTGGACGTCATTCACTGACCGCCGACCGGCCCCGGGCGAGCCGCGGGGCTCGCCCCGGCCCGCGGGACTTCCGATGTGGGCTGAAGAGCCCCCGCGTGTCCGAATTAGACTCGGCCGATGAGGCTCGATGAGCTGGTAGCGCGCCTCGACGAGTACTTCCGGATCGCCGATGTCCGCGGCGACGATTGGTCGCCCGGGTTCGAGGCCTGCTACCCGGAGCCGTACTGGCGCGAGTTTGTCGAGCCGGAGTACGCGACCCGCTGGAACGGGCTGATGGTCCGTGGCGCGTCTGAGGCGGAGCGCGTTGCCACGTGCGTCTTCCCGAGCGATGCGATCGTCGGCAGCCTCGAGGCCGGAACCTTCATGTTCTCGGAACATCCGCTCGACTTCGCGGAAGTCACCGGGTTCCACCCGCTTGCGCGCGCGTCGTTCGAACGCATGCGCGCGATGGGGATCAGCTTCTACCACGCACATGCGCCGCTCGACATGCACCCCGAGGTCTCGCCGTCACGCCTGATCGGGACGGGGCTCGGCCTCCGGGAGCTCGAGGAGTACGGGCCGATCGCCGAAGGGATCCCCGGCGGAGCCTGCGTCATCGGCGAGAGCGACGCCTCGCTCGACGAGTTGGCGGTGCGCCTGCGAGAGCTTCTTGGCCAGGAGGTTCCCGTTCACGTGGTGACTCGGCCCCGCGAGGACGCGGGGAGAGTTGCAGTCGTTGCCGGCGGAGGCGCGGATGTCGACCTGCTCGAGCAGTCGCTGGCTCGCGGCTGCCGGACGTTCGTAACCGGCAACGCGGCCCGAGAGCCTGAACACGCGTTCTTTCGGCCGAAGTTCAAGGCGTTCCGCGAGCTCGCCGCTGAACACGACGTCGCGCTTGTCGACGGGACGCATTACGGGACCGAGAAGCCGCCTCAGCTCGCAATGGTCAGGTGGTTCCGCCGCCTCGGCCTAGAGGCAGACTTCCATCCGGACGGGCCGAAGCTCCCGTGACCCCGGTGAGAGAGACTTGGCAGCGGCTTCGTGTCAGACCTTCACTTTGCCCGCCGCCGCAGCCGACATGTGCGGCTGCGGCTCTCCGCGGCTGTTCGCTAGGAGAAGATGCCGGCGGAAGTCGTCATGGCCGCGAAAGCGGCCGGACTTCCGGCGGAGATGCCCCCGGCAAGAATCGAACTTGCGCACGCGGTTTAGGAAACCGCTGCTCTTCCACTGAGCTACGGGGGCGGGCAAACGAAGAGTATCGCCGTCCAAAGGGAGGGGGCTCACGGGGGAACCATGGGTTCCCCGTGCTCAAACCGCTGCTCTTCCATTGAGCTACGGGGGCGCGCCGAGAAGAGTACCGCCGCCCTCTCCCGGTCAGTTCTGGGCGCGCGCGGCCCGGTGGAGTCGCACCGGCTGCGAGACGCCCTTCAGTGGCACATCCCCGACGAGCTC
>JBKPFI010000136.1:0-11217 GCA_046728775.1 Actinomycetota bacterium
GACGCCGGAAGCGGAAGCGCGTCTCGGTCCCGGCGAGCAGGCAGTCGATGTTCGGCCGGTGCAGCACGACCACGCCGGCCGCCAGCGCTGCGAAGGCGATCACCGGCCACGGCTCGCCGAGGACGACCGCGGCCAGCGGCAGCGAGACCGCAGCGGTGATCGACGCGAGCGAGGCGTAGCGCGGTGGTCAGAGCGTCATTGGATGATCTGGTACTGCCGGACCCAGTCGTTGACGACTTCCCAGTCGAGGTTGGCGAAGAACGCCTCGATGTACGACGCGCGGTCGGTCTGGTAGTCGATGAAGTAGGCGTGCTCGTAGACGTCGAGCGCGACGAGCGGCGTCGCGTTCCAGATCGGGAACGTGTTCTGCGCGTCGCCGAGGTAGTTGAACAGACGCCCCTCGTCCCAGTCGTACGCCGTCCACGCCCAGCCGCGCGCGGCCATCCCCGTCGCCTTCAAGTCCGCGCGCCACTCCGCCGCCGAGCCGAAGTCGCGAAAGATGAGGTCGCGGATCGCGCCGTCGGGCTCGCCGCCGCCGCCGCCGAGGTGGTCGAAGTAGATCTCGTGGTTCTTGATCCCGCCGAGGGCGAAGGTGAGGTCGACCTTCAGCGCGCGCAGCTCCGAGTAGACCTGGTTCGCAGCGGCGAGGTCGAGCTCCCCTAGCTTGCCCATGATCTCGTTGCGCTTGTTGACGTACCCCTCGTAGAGCTTGTAGTGCGCCTCGACCGTCTCGCGCGAGATGCCGTCGAGCTCCAGCAGCGCCGGCTTCAGCTGCCGCGGCGTGATCTCTTCTCGGTTGAACGCGAGCGTGGCCAAGCAGTCTCCTTTCGGGGTGGCGACGGGTGAGCATAACGACCCGCTGTGGCCCCCAAGCCGTTAGCCTCACCCCAGCGAGGAAAGGAGCGCAGATGCCCTTCGAGGTTCCCCCTCTTCCCTACGACTACGCGGCACTCGAGCCGCACATCGACGAGCAGACGATGCGCGTGCACCACGACAAGCACCACCAGGCCTACGTCGACAACGCGAACGCGGCGCTCGAGGGCACCGAGCTCGCCGACAAGCCGGTCGAGCACGTGCTCGCGAACCTCGAGGTCCTACCGGACGACAAGCAGACGGCTGTGCGCAACAACGCCGGCGGGCACGTCAACCACTCGCTCTTCTGGGAGATCATGGGCCCGGACGGCGGCGGCGAGCCGTCGGGCGCTCTCGCGGACGCGATCAGCGACCTGTGGGGCAACTTCGAGGAGTTCAAGTCGCTCGTCATCGATACCGGTGTGAAACGCTTCGGCTCAGGGTGGTCGTGGCTCGTTCACGACGGCACCGCCCTCGCCGTCTACTCGACGCCGAACCAGGACTCGCCGCTCCTGAACGACGACGTCCCGATCCTCGGGATCGACGTCTGGGAGCACGCCTACTACCTCAAGTACCAGAACCGGCGGCCCGACTACCTCGCAGCCTGGTGGAACGTCGTCAACTGGGGCGCCGTCGAGGCCAACTACGAGCGCGCGCTCGCAGAGACGGAGCGCCGCAGAGCGACGGCGTAGCGCGCGGCTAGGCGCGGATCGACTTGCTCGTGGCCTTCAGGTAGCAAGGCCCCGCCTGCGCAGCGGTGATCATCACGCGCACGCGCGCCCCGCGCGCGACCTTGGCCTTGAACGAGACGGAGGTGATCGTCGTCGGCTTCGGCGAGCCCGGGACGGCGGAGCCGAGCGCCACGCGCTTCACCTGAACCCAGCGTTTGCCCAGCTTCTTGTAGCGCTGGAAGAGCACGAACTTTCCCGTCAGCGCCTGGCCCGCGGTCGCCTTGGCCGTGAAGGAGCCACGCGCGACCCGCGTCAGCGCCAGCAGCGGCTTGACCGCGACCGAGACGGTCGGGCTCGTCCCGTTCTTGTACCGCCCTTCGTAGACGGTGCCGATAGTCGGCTTGACGGCGACGCTGAAGGTTCCGTTCGCAGCCGTCCTGACGGTCGCGGCCTTGCTCTGCTTCGTGCTGCCGCACTCCGTCGCCTGGATCGAGATCTGCTGGTTTGCCTGCTTCGACCCGAGCTGGCCGCTGAGGGTGACCGGGCTGCCGTAGACGACCGAGGGGCTGTTGGCCGTCAGGGTCATGACGACGGGCGGGGCGGCGCCAGCGACCCCGGCGAGGGCAGCGGCTGCGAGCACGGTTGCGGCAAGAGCTCTCATGTCCCAGAGATGACGCTGCAAACGGGCCGAAATTGCGGCGTGCTATGACTCGCTGCCATGCGGGCGCTCGTCACCGGCGGCACCGGGAGGATCGGCTCGGCGATCGCGGCGCGGCTCCGCGGCGAGGGCTGGTCGGTCGTCGCGGCCGGGCGGGCCGACGGCGACGTCTCGCGCCCGGGGGAAGCTCGCGGGCTCGTCGAGCGCTCGGCGGCCGAGCTCGGCGGCCTCGACCTGGTCGTGATTGCGGCCGGAGAGGGGTTCGGTCCGAAGCCTGTCGACCAGCTGGACGAGCGCGACTGGGACGCGGCGTTCGGCGCGACCGCGAAAGGCAGCTTCTTCGTCGCCCAGGCTGCGGCGCCGCACCTCCGCGCCTCACAGGGCTGCCTGGTGATGATCGAGGACGTCGCCGCCTACCAGCCGTGGCCGTCGTTCGCAGCCCACAGTGCCGCCAAGGCGGCGCAGGCGATGCTCACGCGCGTGCTCGCGAGGGCGCTCGCGCCGGAGGTGCGCGTTTGCGGGATCGCGCCGGGGCCGGTCGCGGTCGAGCCTGGCCAGGAAGGGCGCCGCGCGGCCGAGACGCTGCTCGGGCGCGTCGGGTCGCCGGAGGACGTCGCCGGCGCGGTCCTCTACCTCGCGGGAGCCGATTTCGTGACCGGCACGACGCTCTTCGTCGACGGCGGTCGCGCGCTCAAATCCGCAGTCGGGCGGGAGGCGTAGAGCCTTGCGATGGAGTTCGCACTGGACGCCCCCTGCTTGCCGCACGCGGTGAGACCAGCCACGATGCCCGCCGTGGCCGTCGACGACCTCACCGACGGACAGCTGATCTCCCGCACGGCGGACGGCGACCGCGGGGCCTTCGAGGTCCTCTACCGGCGCTATGCTCGGCCTGTGTTCGGCCTCGCCCTGCGGCGGCTCGGCGACCGTGGCCGCGCCGAGGACGCGGTGCAGGAGACGTTCGCCTCGATCTGGCGCGCGGCCCGAAGCTACCGGCCCGAGCGCGGGCCGGGCGCGCCGTGGCTCTACGCCGTGGCGCGAAACGCGATCACCGACCGCGGGCGAGCGCGGACCGAGCCTCCGGCCGAGGTCCCCGAAGAAGCGTCGTCGGAAGCGGGCCCGCCGGAGCGGGTGGAGGCGACCTGGACGGCCTGGCGCGTTCACCGCGCCCTCGAGGAGCTGACGACCAACGAGCGGACGGTGATCGAGCTCGCGTACTGGAGCGGCCTGTCGCAGTCGGAGATCGCGGAGTACCTCGGCATCCCGCTCGGCACGGTCAAGACACGCACCCGCGCCGCCCTCGCGCGCCTCGCCGACGTGCTGGAAGAGGAGCTCGGATGAGCGAGCGGCGGCCGGACTTCCGAGAGCTCGTGGGCGAGGACGTCGCGCCGGAGGAGCGCGAGCGGCTCGAGCGCGTGCACGACCTGCTCGTCAGCGCCGGCCCGCCGCCGGAGCTGCCGCCGAGCCTCGTCCAGCCCGACCTCGATGAGCGCGAGGAGAGCGTCGTCAGCTTCCTGCCTCGCCGCCGGACGGGCCTTCTGCTCGGCCTGGCCGCGGCGATCGCGCTGATCACGTTCGTCGGGGGGTTCATTGCCGGGCGGGCGAAGGAGACGTACCCGACGGCGTTCGACATTCCGATGCACGGCACCGCGCTGGCGTCGAACGCCTCGGCGACGATCGACGTCGGCGAGCTCGACTCGGACGGCAACTGGCCGCTCAAGGTCACCGTCCACGGCCTGAAGCCGCTGCCGAGGGGCGAGTACTACGAGATGTTCCTGACGCGCCACGGCAAGCGCGCCGCGACGTGCGGCACATTCCGCCTCTCCAGCGGCGGGAGCGTCCGCCTCAACGCCCCGTACAACCTGAGCCGGTTCAACGGCTGGATCGTCACGCGCGAGGCGCCGGGCAGCGACCGCCACCCGGTCGTGCTCAGGACCAGGAAGATCTAGGGCGCCGTGCGGCCGTTCGCCACGAAGGCCGCGTACGTGATCGGCATCTTCTCTTCGAGGAACCGCTCGCACGCCTCCGCGTAGCGGCGGATCTCGCGCTGGGCCGTCTCCGCGTTGCGCAGCGAGAGGAAGTTCATCAGCGAGCGCGCGTTGACCGTCCAGTAGAACTCGGTGTACGCGCCGACCGGCAGCACGCAGCGCGCAAGCTCGCGCGCGACCCCGAGCTCGACCAGCTCCCGGTACGTCCGGTAGGCGGTGTCGTAGACCGCCTGGAGCCGCTCGCGGGTGGTCTCGGCGACCTCGTCCGCGACCGGCTCGAACGAGTAGGCGCCGGGCTTCCCGACCTGGCTGCGGACGTCCTCCGCCTCCGGGACGTAGAAGTCGTCGGTCGCCTTCGCGTAGCGAAGGCTGAACTCGTTGAACGAGCCGACGCGGTGCCGCATCCACTCGCGCGCGACGAAGATCGGGCAGCGGATGTGGAAGCGGAACGAGTTGTGCTCGAAGGGCGTGCCGTGGCGATCGCGCATCAGGAAACGGATCAGGCCCTCGTCGGACTCGTCCAGTTCGAGCTTGCGCCGGGCAAAGCTCACACGAGCGCCGTTCACGACCGAGAGATCGTCGGCCATCGCACCGTCGAGCCGGACGAACCCGTGATCGAGCACGGAGATGCTCCCGTCCGGCAACACTTCGGGCATGACAGCCACGGCGGCGAGTGTACCGGGGCTATATGTCGGCACCTCCGGCTGGTCCTACCCGACCTGGCGGCCGGGTTTCTACCCGGGAGGCACGAAGCCGGAAGACTTTCTCCGCTACTACGCCGAGCGGTTCGCCACCGTCGAGCTGAACACGACCGGCTACCGCCTGCCGCGCGAGGAGCTGTTCGAGCGGTGGGCCGAGCAGACGCCGCCCGGCTTCCTGTTCGCGCCGAAGCTGAACGCCCATCAGCGCTTCGACGCTGCGACGTTCGCCCAGCGGGTGGGACTGCTCGGCGAACGGCTCGGGCCGATCCGCCTCGTGGTCGGCTCCGCCCGTGACGAAGGCCTGCTGACGCTCGTGCTCGGCTCGTTCGATCCGTCGGTTCAGCTGGCCTTCGACTTCCGCCACGACTCGTGGAAGGGGATCGAGGCCGACTTACCGCCCAATGCCGCCCGGGTGGGATCGCTCGAAGGCACTGCGCCCTTTCGCTACCTCCGTCTGCGGGAGCCGCCCTACGACGACGAGGCGCTCGGCGAGTGGGCGCGGAAGCTCCGGCCGCTGCTCGACGACGGCGTGCGCGTCCACTGCTACTTCAGGCACGAGGACGAGCCGACTGCGCCTAGGTACGCCGCGCGCCTGCGTGAGCTGCTCGTCCGCTGAGCTGCTCGATCTGGTCGACGGCATAGCGAAGCTCGTCGTCGGTGTTGAAGAAGTGCGGGCCGAGCCGCAGGCCGACGTCGGGACGCCAGTCGCAGATGATCCCGCGCTCCACGAGCTCGCGTCCCACCCGGTCGACCTCGGGCGGGCGCACGACGACCGTCCCTCCCCGCCGGGCCGGGTCGCGCGGGCTGCCGACCTGGAAGCCGAGCTCGTCCAGCAGGTCGACCAGCAGCGTGGTCTGCTCGACCGAGCGCTCGCGGATCCGCTCGACGCCGACCTCCTCGACCACGTCGTAGCCGGCGGTAGCCGCGTAGAGCGCCGGCACGTTCGGCGTCCCGGTGAGGAAGCGCGCCGCGCCCTCGGCGTAGTCCTGCTCCGGCTCGAAGGCGAAGGGCCGCGCATGCGCCTGCCAGCCGGTCAGCGCCGGCTCGAGCGAAGGCGCGAGGTCGGGGCGTACGTACAGCCAGGCTGCACCCGGCCCACCGCACAGCCACTTCACCGACCCGCCGACCGCGAAGTCGACGCCGAGCGCCGTCACGTCGAGCGGCACGGTGCCGACCGACTGGTAGGCGTCGAGCACGACGAGCGCGCCTACCTCGTGCGCCCGCGCGACGATCGCCTCGACGTCCTGGATCGCGCCGGTCTTGAAGAGCACGTGCGTGACGGGGACGAGCAGCGTGCGCTCGTCGATCGCCTCCACCACGCCCTCGTCGTCGGCCGCGACGAGGATGTCCGCTCCCCGCCGTTGCTGCGACTGGTAGAGGTAGCGAACGGAAGGGAAGTTCCCCTCCTCGTAGACGATCCTCCGCCGCGGGCCGTCGAAGGCGAAGCAGGAGACGACGACGGCCTCGGCAAGCGTGACGTTTTGGTGCATCGAGACCGAGCCCGGCGGTGCGCCGATCAGCCGGGCGATCTGGTCGCCGACCGTCAGCGGCAGCTCCCACCAACCCTCCTCCCACGCTCGAACCCCGCGGGTGCGCCACGATCGCGTGTACTCGAGCAGGCGCTCCTCGGCGGCGGCGGGCATCGCCCCGAGCGAGTGGTTGATCAGGTACGTGGTCTCCGCGAGGATCGGGAAGCGCTCGCGGTACTCGAGGAGCTCGGGCACGATCCGACCCTAACTCAGCCGCTTCAGCACGCCGAGCGCTCGCTGGTCCCACGGGACGCGATGCGTGACGCCAACGCTACGGGTTCTAGGATCATCGCGGTTCTCGAGGTACCAGTCGTAGGTCTCGCACAGGGCCTGCTCGTTCGACAGGCGCGGGGCGAAGCCGAGCAGCCGCTCCGCCTTCGAGACGTCGACGAACGAGTCGCGGTGGGCGGTGCGGTAGTGCCACTCGGCGAGCGGTGAGAGGCGCGCCAACTCGAGGCCGCGCAGGGCGAGCTCGGCCGGACGCGCCCGCACCGGGCGCAGACGGCTATCCGAGCGCGCATGGGCGATCAGCGCCTCGAGATCCGAGCGAACGGTGCCGAACTCGGTCGCGCCGATGTTGAAGGTCTCGCCGGCGACGGGCGCCTCCGCAGCGCTGAGCGTCGCCTCGACGAGATCCTCGACCGCGAGCAGCTGGTAGCGGTTCGAGCCGTCGCCGAGGATCGGGATGCGGCGGCCCTCCCGGATCCAGTCGAAGAGGATCTCGAAGACCCCGAGCCGCTCGCGGCCGATGAAGGTCTTCGGCCGCAGGATCACGATGTCGAGCCCGCGGCGGCCGGCGTCTCCGGCGACGCGCTCCGCGTCGATCTTCGACTCCCCGTAGTGGCCGACGCCGACGAGCGGGGCGTCCTCCGCGATCGGATGCTGCTTCGGGACGCCGTAGACGGCGGTCGACGAGATCAGGACCGTGCGCAGGACACCGGCCTCGAGTGCAGCGGCGAGCGTCACCGCCGTCCCTTCGACGTTGACGGACCGGATCACCTGGCGCGAGGCCTGGATCGGCAGCGCTGCGGCGGCGTGCACGACGACGTCAGCACCCTCGCAGAGCCGTGCGGCCGCAGCCGGGTCGCGAACGTTGCCGAGCAGCTCGTCAACGTCGCCCTCGAGCTGCGGGTCGTCGAGCGGAGCGAGGTCGAGCGTGCGCAGCTCATGCCCGTCGGCGAGAAGCCGCCGCGCGAGGTGCAGCCCGAGGAAGCCCGCGCCGCCGCTGATCGCCCACCGCATCCTCCCGCAAGCTATCGGCAGGACTCGCCCGCCGAGGCGAGAACAGGGTCGGTCCTGTGGTCGGCAGACTCGTCGCCCTCGGCGCGGCCACGCTGGTCTGGCTCACCCTCGCGGCCGCCGCGCAGGCCGGGAACCCGCAGATCGCGGGCCTCCAGGTCGCCCTGCGCGCGTACGGCCTCTACAACGGGCCGGTCGACGCGATCGCCGGGCCGATGACCGTGCGCGGCACCAAGGCGTTCCAGCGGCGGATGGGACTGCGGGTCGACGGGCGGGCCGGACCGGCCACCAGGAGAGCCCTCGGCCCGCTGGGCCGTCCGATGTTCGGCCGGCGGATGCTGCATCGCGGCGTCTTCGGGTGGGACGTCTCCGTGCTTCAGTTCATGCTCGCGCGGCGCGGGCAGCTCGTTCCGGTCTACGGCTTCTTCGACCGGGCAACCGAGCGCGCGGTGCGCCGCTACCAGAGCTCGCGGGGCCTCGCCGCCGACGGCATTGCAGGCCCGCGGACCATCTCCACGCTCGTGCGCGTGCGCAGGAAGAGCTCGCCCACGTTCATCAGCCGCACGGTGCCGGTGGCCCCCACCTCGGTGCGAGTGCTGCTCGGCTACTGGGCCCGCGTCTACGGCGTCGATCCCAGCCTCGTCCGCGCGCTCGCCTGGATGGAGTCCGGCTTCCAGCCGGGCCTCGTCTCGAAGGCGGGCGCAAGAGGCGTGATGCAGATCCTCCCCATCACACGTCGCTACGTGGAGAAGTTCCTCCTCCGTCAACGCGTCCCGAACTCCGTCTCCGGGAACATCCGGATCGGCGTCGTCTACCTGCGCCACCTGCTGCGCGAGTTCCGTGGCAGCGAGTCACACGCGCTGGCGGCGTGGTATCAGGGGCCGGCGTCCCTCCGCCGCCGCGGGCAGCTCAAGGCGACGAAGCAGTTCGTCGCCAACGTGCTCGCGCTACGGGACCGCGGAGTCTGAGCGCGCCAGCGGAGCCTTGGGCGACGGCTGCGGAGGGGGCTTCGAGTCCACGAGCACCGCGGCCGCGAGCAGGATCGCCATCCCCACGGCGCTCTCGCCCGCGAGGCTGCGCGGCAGGCGCGCGAACAGCGGCGCTCCGCGCTCGAGCGCAGGCCGCACGAGGAAGTGGTGCGCGGCGCCCCAGAGGAGCGCGAGCGAGACCAGCCCGAGCTTCACCAGCAGCACCCGGCCGTAGCCCTCGCTCCAGAGGTCTGAGAGCCGCGGCAGCCGCAGCACGCTGAGGTAGGTCCCGGCGGAGAGCAGGACGACGATCAGGACGGTCGCGAGTCGTGAGAAGCGCAGGAACGCGCGCCTCCGCAGCTCCGGCTCGAGCGGCCACACGACGAACGCGAGCTGGATCAGGCCGCCGACCCAGAGCGACGCGGCCGCAAGGTGCAGCCAGTCGGCGAGCTCCGAGAGCCAGGACGAGCCGGCGTCCACCGAGGAGTGGCCGGAGAGCGAGAGGCCGGACGCGAAGCCGAGCGCGAGCGCGAACGCCGGCCAGAGGAGCGACTCGCGCTCGGTCAGCCACGCGAGGAAGACGAGCGCGCTGACGAGCGCGTAGCCGAGTGTCATCGCCACGAACGCGGTGCCGAAGCGCGTCTTCGCCAGCGGCGAGAGGTCGCCGTAGATGAAGTTCCCGAACGGGAGCTGCAGCGCGTCCTCGGCGCGGAGCAGGAAGGCGAGGATCCCGACCTCGAGCGCGCCGATCGACCCGAGTGCGAGCAGGTGGTAGAAACGCCGCTGCGCAGCCGGGCCGAGCGGCCTGCGCACGACCAACAAGCGGAAGCCGAGCCCGCCGGCGAGCAGCGCGAGCGCGAGAAAGTAGAGCCAGCGGACGACGTGCTCGGTCGTGGTCGGCCCCTCGGCACCGAAGGCGTCGGTGGCCGGCGGGGCGCGGTGCCGGACGCCGAACGTGTAGACGCCTGAGACCACGTGGCTGTCGGCCGAAACCACCCGCCAGCGGACGGTGTAGCCCCCGCGGGGAAGACGCTTCACCGGCGCCTGGACTTTCCGCCGGTCGGCGCTCGGACGAGCGGCCCCCGAGAGCAGGCGACCCTTGGTGTCGAAGACGCGGATCGCGTTGGGGAGCGCCTCGACGCTCTGGTCGAACTGGAGCCGCACGAGCCTGGGGCTCTGCGCGAGCCGCTGGGCGAAGGACGGTGTCGCCCTCTCCATCGTGGCGTGAGCCGAGGCGGCCGCCGGGAAGGCGAGCGCTGCGAGCGCGGCGGCGAGTAGCTTCCTCACCGGTGTGGCTCTCCAGCAAGCGGCGAGAGGTGACCGAAGACCGGTGCCACATCACGGTCGGCGTAGAGAAACACTGCGATCACGACGAAGGTCAGGGCGAGGCCCGATCCGAGGACCCTTGAGCGCGGCCACAGGATCGCGACGAGAGGGAAGACGGCACCGATCAGCGCCGTCCAGCCGAGCGCATGATGGAGGAACGCGGCGCGAGCGAAGAACCAGCCGTTCTGCTCGTGCACCAGGATCGCGGCACCGGAGACCGCGAACGTCAGCGGCAGCGCGAGCCGCCAGGCACGGTGATGCAGCTTCCCGCGTGCGAGGCCGAGCTCGGCTGCTCCGGCGAGCATCATCGTCTGCGCCCACGCGCCGTGAGCGACCATGTGGATCGTCGAGTTCGTGTAGAAGACCATCACCGGCCACATCAGCAGGCCGAGCCCGAAGAGCAGGCTCGGCCAGAGGTAGGCTCGCCAGGCGCGGCGGCGCCAAACCTCCTCGCCGACGATCACCCGCGCGAGGAGGAAGAGTCCAAGGAGCAGGAAGCCGGTCGCGAACATCCAGTGGACGTGCTCGGCGGGCGGTTGCATCAGCCCTCCTCGGCCTCGAGGTCCTCGATCAGCCCGGGCGCGAGTAGCAGCGCGAAGACGAGCCCCGCCCCGACGACCAGCAGCGGCGGCTCGACTAAGAGCCACCAGAAGGGCTCGCCGTGCGGGTGCAGGAGCGTGATCCGGTACGGCTGCAGGAACCCCCAGGCGACGCCTGCGAGCATCGTCAGCGGCCCCAGAACTGCGACCAGCCGGGCCTTGGCCGTACGGGAACGAACGCCCGCCGCCTCGCTGATCAGTTGCGTGCTCATTTCACCTCCCCAGGTCGGGACGACACGGCCCCGCGGGCTCTGGGTGACGACCGCGGGTTACGCGGGGAGGGGCGGCGGCCGGCTCTCGAAGGCGAGGCCGAAGAGCTTTCGCGGCGGCACGGCGGCGGTCTCGGTGCGGGCGACCCGCGTTGCCGGTGTGGCTCCGCGACTCAGCCGGCCGGCCTGTGCACAGGTGTCCTGGGCGTAGCGCTCGTACGCTTTCAGCCAGCTGGCGACCGCGCCCCACGCGAGCGCGACGAGCACGGCGAGGACAGCGAAGACCGGCAGCGCCGACGTGTGCAGCCACGGCGCGAGCAGCGGCCAGCGCCCGGAGGCGGCCTGCTCGGCGTCCGTCTGGGCCAGGTAGAGGATCGAGGTCGTGAGGAACGACGCGAGCCAGAGCCGCGGCGAGAGGTCGAGCCGGACGCGCGGCGCAGGTGCGACAGGCTTCTCGAGCGCCGCGAGCACGCGCCGCGC
>JBKPFI010000294.1:0-4374 GCA_046728775.1 Actinomycetota bacterium
TCGATCCCGAGCATGATCGCGGCGTCGCCGAACTGCAGGTCGAGGTCGAGGAGAAGCGTGCGCTTGCCCGCGTTCTTCGCGAAGCAGGCGGACAGGTTCGTCGCCATCACGGTCTTGCCCGTGCCACCCTTCGGCGAGAAGACGGTCACCAGCCGGCCGTGGCGGCGCTGGTCTCCCGTCAGCCGCTTGCCGACGTGCCCCGCCTTGCGGATCGCGAAGACGACGTTGTCGGTGAGCTGGGGGAGCAGGAGGACGTCGGCGACGTCGTGCTCCAGGGCCTCCTCCAGCAGGGCGGGCGAGCCGTTGGAGGCCAGCAGGATCAGGGGCGCCCGCGTGTACTCGCGGATCGCGGCCAGCTCGTTGACGGGCAGGCTGGGCGCGCGGGTCGCGTGGAGCACGACCTGGAGGTGTCCCCCCGTCAGGGTCGCCGCGGCCTCGGCCACCTGCGTCGCGGAGCCGACGAGCTCGACCTCGGGATGCGCGGCGAGCGCCTCCCGCAGGTCCGGCAGGCCGTCACAGTCGCCCGTGACGTAGATGCGGTTTGGGCTCTTGCTGGTGAAGTCGTTGCCGTTACTGCTCATCGAGCTCCTCCTACCGTCCGAGCGTCCGTCGCTGGCCGCCCTTGAGGCCGGCCGTGACGACACTCTCGAAGCTGTCGAGGTGGTCGGGGCTGTCGGCGTCGTGCGTCACGGGCCGAAGCTCGAGATGCCAGCGCGCCGGGCCCTCGCTCGCGGCGTTCGCGAGCATGTACTGGATCTTCTGGGCCTGGTTGTCGGTGAGGGCGAGCATGACCGCGTAGTTCGAGCCCGCGGCGCCAGTCAACTTGCTGGTGGCCGGCGGGGCGGCCGGCGCCTGGAGCACCTTCAGGTCGCGCACGAGGACACGGCTGAAGTAGATCTCCTGGTCTCCCGGGCGCTTGAGGGCGGCGACGAAGTCGACGGTGTCGCCCTCCTTGAGCGTGCCGGCGAGCAGCTGGTTCTGGTCGCCTTCGAGCGAGAACGCCCGCAGGGTGCCGTTCAGCTGGCCTCGCACGCCGACGTGCGCCCGCGAGCTGAAGCGGCGGGTCGTGACCTGTTCGCCCTCGAGCGTCGGCTGCGTCGCGACGAGGCCGGCGAGCTCGTCGGGGCTGGAGATCGCCCCGGGCACGACGCTGCGGCGCGGGACCTCGAGCGGGGAGAGCATCCCCGCGACGTCCGCTCCGCTCGTGCCTTCCGTGATGTCCTTCTTCGCGACGAGCACCGTCACGTGGTCCTCGCCGCGCTGAACGTGCCGCTTGTAGCTCGTCACGTAGAAGCTCGTGAGCAGAGCGGCCACAGCCGCGAGCGCGACCGCGATAACGATGTTCCTGACGCGATATGTCATTGCAGTGACTCTCTCTCCTGGGTGAGGGGGTTAGCCGACGAGCTCGACCTTCTTGACGCCGAAGTACGGGTTGCCGCCGGAAGTCACCTGGACCCCGGTGGCGGTGTAGCTCGAGAAGGAGCCCGTGACCGTCCCGTTGCTGCCGCTCGGGTCGAAGCTCGTGATCACGAAGCCGACCCAGCCGATGATGTCGTACTTCGCGTTCGAGCCCGGGCCGGTCAGCAGGCGGTAGACGGGGAAGAGGACCTCCTTCCCCAGCACCTGCGTCATGGCGTCCTGAAACTGGGAGTTGTTGAAGTTCGCGGACGGCGCCGAGAAGTAGGTGCCGAGCGGCAGGTAGTCGTCGTAGCCGTGGAGCAGCCAGTCCGCGAGGGTGCCGGCGCCCACGTCGCCGGTCGGGTCGCCGTAGTTGAGGTTGATCAGTCCGAAGGCGCCGGAGCCGTTCCCGCCGCCCTTCTGGTGGAGATCCTCCAGGTTGAGCGTGGTCTGCGCGCCGAAGGTCGGGTTGCAGTTCGGGTGGGTGGAGGGTCCCGTGCAGTTGAGCAGCGGATGCTTGTAGTGGACCGTGATCGGCGCGACGTACTTGACCGAGGAGACGCCCTCGGAACGCGCGACGGCGGTCGCCCCGACGGTGACGGAATTCACGCCGAAAAGCTTCGAGAAGAAGCCGGGGGCCGGCCGCTGGACCTTCACGGTGATCGTGTCGTTGCTGACGATCTTCGCCGAGAGCGCGACGTTGCCCGAACCGATGCCGCCGTTCTTGGTCGCGTACTGCTGGGCAAGCGTCTTCGCGTTGTTCGGGTTCTCGGGAAGGGCCTGCGCGCCGGCGAGCGCGGCTGCGTCGGCGGTCGCCTGAGCCGCTCGGTCGGCCCGGTACCACGAGCCGATGTCGAGCACGAGCGCCGCCATCCCCAGCAACACCACCAGGAACACCAGCGTCAGTACCGTCGCCTGGCCGCGTTCGTCTCGTGTGTTCATTCCACTCGCTCCAGCGTCGTGCTCGACAGGCGGCCGGACTTCACGACCATCCCGAGGAGGCTGATCTTGTAGGGGTAGCTCGCGGTCACGGTCACGTCCGCGCCGGGCTGCCACGTCGAGGTGCACGAGGCGTCGAGGTCGGACTGGTCGAGGTCCTTCGCCGAGCTCCTGATCGCCGCGGCGCATGTGCTGGACGGATTCGGCGCCTTCCCCGAGACGGCGGCCTTGCGTGCACCGGCCCGGGTGGCATCCGTGAGCGTGACGTAGTTGTTGAAGGCGATACCGAACTGGATCACCGCAAACAGGAGCAGCGCAAGAACCGGCAATGCGAGCGCAAATTCGGTCAGAGACTGACCCTGCTGAGATCGAAGATCGATTTTGCGGCGATTCGGGTTTGTCACGGGAGTTCTTTCTGAGTTGGATTTCGTGGAAGCGGGCCCCTTCTCGCGAAGGGGCCCCCTACCGGAGAAGCTGCGGATCTGCTAGCCGGGCAGGATGCCGGCGACGCTCTCGATCGCGTTCTGGATGTTCGTGGAGAGGAGCGTGATCGCCCCGACCACGAGCAGCGTGATGACGGCGAGAACCACGCCGTACTCAGCCATCGTCTGGCCCTCTTCGCGCTTGCGGAGCGAATCGGCGGCGATCTGCACGAAGGTGAAGAGCTTCAGCATCTATGTCACCTCCCTTCTCTCATGGATGCGCACGCGGTCGCGCGCGAATTTCGGGAAGGGAAAGACCGGCAGGCCGGTCGAGACGCGGTGCTGAAAGAGCCGGTTGTTCGTGCTGGCGATGCGCTTGGTCACGCCGGGGAAGACCTCCGAAGTGTTCTCGGCGTGGCCGCGCCGCCTATGGCTCAGTTGCCGCGATCATCGATCCGAACGAGCCGTCGGCTCATCCCCCGCGGGAGTGATCTGCTGCAGACATCCCTGCTTCGGGGGACGGGCGCCCGGAGCGGCGGCTCGATAGTGCTCTCAGTCCGTACGGCCCGCGGATGTCGACAAGAAAGATCCGCGCCGAGGTGGCGGCCCACCGGCGCCCGACGAACGGGAGCTAGGCAATGCCACGACGGAAGTCCCTGACCAGGCGGTTCCTGCACCACCTTCTGCTCATCTCGCTCGCGAGGACGATCCTCACGGTGCTCGGCCGCGGCCGAGCGTGGGACGAGTGGGACGAGGGCGTGGTGGAGCCGCAGCCCGCGCGGCCGCGCAAGCGCCGCTTCGTGCAGGCGCTGTCCTTCAGCGCCCTCTTCTTCGCCGGCCTCGCCCTCTCCGCGGGCGCGGGGAACGGCGTCCGCTCGCTGCTGGAGGAGGACGGGACGACTCCGCCGGCGACCGGCGCGACAGGCGCGACCGGGCCGACAGGGCCGACCGGAGTCAAGGAGCCCGCCGTCGCCGAGCAGACGATGCACGTCGCCGTCGCGCGCCAGGCCGTTCCGGAGCGGCCCGTCGCATCCGCCGCTGCGACCGTCGTCGTCAAGAGGGCCGTCCTCAGCTCGCGCCCGACGCACGCCTCGCTTACGGTCACCGCGGCCACCCAGCCGACGAAGAAGACCGCGATCGCGACGCGCCCCCGCGCCGCGCGCCCGTCGCTCGCTCCGCGCACGCGGCCGAGCTCGAAGGTGACGCACCGCGCGCCGAAATCGCACCGGACGTCCCAGCCTGCCGCCAAGCCGCCCGCCCTCGACCCCGAGGTCAAGGACTACCCGGCTTCGACGGTCTGGCTCAACCAGGCAGCTCCCGACCCGACACCTCCCGCCGCGAGGCTCCGGCTCGGCTTCGCGCGCGACCTCGTTGCGTTCTCCCGCCAGGCGCACGTCGACTGGGCGCTGGTGCTCGCGACGCTACGCGCGTCAGGCCACAACGGCCGCGTCCCGGCGGGCTCGGCCGCCACGCGCAAGCTCGCGTTCCGGCTCTCGGGGCTCGGGGGTCGCGCGAACCCATGGGCCGCCGCGCTCGCGTACTCGAGCGACACGGCGGTTGCCGACCGCGTCGTCGCCCTGCGCCATTTATAAATATACTTAGGCCTCGCGAGACT
>JBKPFI010000256.1:0-9717 GCA_046728775.1 Actinomycetota bacterium
GGCCGGCAGGCCCTCGGCGGCACGAGCGTGTGCTACCGCGACGCCTGGGAGAGCGTCCATCCCGGCGAGGCCGGGCACACGTTCACGCCCGAGAACCCGATTATGATCGGCCGCGATTGGCCCTTCCGGCGGATCGACTACGTCTTCGTCCGCTGCGGTGAGCACGAGGGCCCGACGCTCGCGATCGCCGCCTGCGAGCGGATCTTCGACGAGCCGGTCGACGGGGTCTGGGCGAGCGACCACTTCGGACTCAGCGTGGACCTCGCGGTTCCGGAGTCGAGCTAGGCGTTCACGTACGTGTCCTCGACGGCGTACGCCTCCTTCTCGAGCGGGTTGTCCCTGGACGAGAAACCTGCGTTCGCGAAGCCGACCCAGTACGCGCAGGCGAAGGCGGCGCCGTCGGCGATCGCGTTCCAGCCGTCCTCGACGAGGTCGACCGCGCCCTCCACCGCCTCCTCGGCGAGGTGCGCGAACGCGTCGTAGACGTCCTCTGCCGTCTCGAGGGCGTCCTCCGCGAGCTTGCCTAGTGCATCGACCGCGTCCTCGGCCAGGTCGCCGAGCGCGTCGACCGCGTCCTCGGCCGCGTCACCGACCGCCTCGGTGGCGTCCTCGACCGCGTCGGCCGCGTCCTCGATGGCGTCGGCTACCGCGTCGCCGACGACTCCTGCCGCGTCCTCGACGGCATCGACGATGTCGCCGAACAGACCCACGCGCCGAGCCTCAGTGTCCGCGCGCGGCGATGTCGGCGAGCAGGATCTCCATCGCCTCGTCGCTCGAAAACCCGGCCCCTGCTCCGTTGGACTCTGCGGCGCGAACCCACTCCTGCAGCGGAAACCGGTCAACGAGGTTCCACGGCGGCGCGCTGTGGGAACCCCTTCTCCATGCCGGAGGCGAACGTCACCGTCGAGCGGGTCGAGGCGCACAAGACCCAGTCGGGCAACACGCGCTTCGTCCTGGTCGACGACAGTGGACGCGAGTACACGACCTTCAAGGAGCCGATCGCCCGCCAGGCAGTCGCTGCCGAGGGCCGGCGCGCACGGATTACCTTCCACGAGACGCAGCGCGGGACGTTCACCAACGTCTACCTCGACTCGGTCGAGCCGCTGCCCGACGAGCACGCGGACGACGACGAGGAGCGGACGAACGAGGTCGCCTGGCGCACCGCGATCGAGGCGGCGCCCTACATCCTCGGCGGCGACGCCGTCGAGCGCGAGGTTCCGCCCGAGGAGTTCTTCGAGAAGGTCAAGCCGCTCAAGGACCTGGTCGCCGACGACATCCGGCCCGACGAGCCCGACGAGCCGGACGAGCCCGACGAGCCGGAGAAGTAGCAGCCGCGGTTCACATCGTGACGACGACCTTGCCCCTCGCGTGCCCCTCGGCGAGATTGCGAGCGCTTCAGGGACGCAGCTGAACTCGTAGCTCCTGTCGATGACCGGCATCACGCTGCCGGTCTCGAGGAGCTCTCGGAGCGTCTCGAGGTCCTCTCGCTTCGGCTTCGCGATGAACGAGACGACCCGCTGGCTCCCGCCCATCGAGCGCAACCGAACCTTGGCCATGCGACTGAGGGGGCCGACCCAGCGGTTCTTCTTCGGCCCTCCCACCACGACGACCCTCGCCTCGGGCGCGAGCACCCGCCGGTAGTCCGACCACGAGCGGCTGCCCGCGATGTCGAAGAGGAGGTCGCAGCGCTTCCCGCCGCGGGTGAAATCCTCGCGCGTGTAGTCGACGACCTCGTCCGCACCGAGGGAGCGGGCTGTGTCGACGTTCGCGGTGCTGCAGACGGCGGTCACGTAAGCCCCGAACGACTTGGCGATCTGGACGGCGAAGGTGCCGACGCCGCCGGAAGCGCCGTTGATCACGACGTGCTCGCCCGCCCTGAGCTGCCCCTTGTCGCGCAGACCCTGCAGCGCGGTCAGCGCCGCCACCCCGACGCCGGCCGCCTGCTCGAAGCTCAGGGCCGCCGGCCTGGGGACGACGGCTCGATCCTCTCCGACCACGACGTATTCCGCGAACGCGCCGTGCCGCACGCCGAAGACCTCGTCGCCCGGTCGAAACCGCGTGACGCTCGCGCCAACCGCCTCGACCGTGCCGGCGAAGTCTGCTCCCAGCCGGTCGCTCTTCGGCCTGCGCAGGCCCTCCATCAAGCGCAAGATGTAGGGCGAGCCCGTCAGCCCGTGCCAGTCGACCGGGTTCACGGAGGCCGCCCGGACGCGGACGAGCACCTCGTCGGCTGCGGGACATGGCTTCTCGAGCTCGGCGAGCTTCATGACGTCGGGTTGCCCGTACTCCGTCCGCGTGAACGCCCTCATAGTGGCCCGCTCTACCGTCGTCGCGGTCAACTCCCCTCCTTCGTACACCGTAAGACTTACGTCGTAAGATAGGCGTACAACGTAAGATTTGTCAATGGCCGCCGAACCGGAGCCGCGACGCCGCCTCGACCGCGAACGCATCTTGCGCGCCGCGCTCGAGCTGGCCGACGAAGGCGGGATCGAGTCGCTCACGATGCGCAAGCTCGCCCAGCGGCTCGGCTTCGAGGCGATGTCGCTCTACCACTACGTCGACGGCAAGGACGACGTCGTCGACGGCATCCTCGACCTCGTGCTCGAGGAGAGCGAGCTGCCCCCTCCCGCGGAGGACTGGGTCGCCGCCGTGCGGACGAGTGCGATCTCCGTCCACGCAGCGCTTCGGCGGCACCCCTGGGCGGCCAACGCGCTGATGGCGCCCGGCCGGGTGCGCCAGGCCCGGCTGCGCTACATGGAGTCGCTCCTCGGCCTGCTCCGCGAGGCCGGGTTCTCCGCGGACACGACCTATCACGCCTACGACGTGCTCGACGGCCACATCTTCGGTTTCTCGCTCTGGGAGACCGCCCACACCTTCAGCGACGAAGACGCCTCTCAGATGATGGCGGCCTTCGAGCGCGTGATCACTCCCGCCGAGTATCCATACCTCCGCGAGCACGGCGAGCAGCACTTTGCCGAAGGCCCTCACCGTGAGGTGAGCGCCTTCGAGTTCGGGCTCGACCTGATCCTCGACGGCCTGCAGAAGCTCCACGCCTCGAACTGACTTCACTAGGGTGGCCGTCGTGCGCCTGTTCACGTACGCGGAGCGCCCGGACCTCGCGGCGCGGACGGGCGAGGTGGAGGACACCTTCGCGGAGTTCATGGGCCACGGCGAGATCGCCGTCCGGCACTGGGGGAAGCTCCGCGAGCAGCTGCCGGATCTCCAGCTCGTCTTGTGGGACGAGGAGCCGGACCTCGTCGTCGGCCCCCCGCGCCCGATGCCGGCACGCGAGGCCGCAGGGCGGCCGGGCGGCATCGACGACATCCTCGAGACCTGGTTCGGCGACGGCCCGCGGCCGGAGCCGGACGTGCTCTCGGCCATGGTCGCGGTGGTGAGCCGAAGCCGCCGCGGCGAGGGGCTCTCCCGGATGCTGATCGAGGGCATGCGCGACCTCGCCCGCCGCGAGGGCTTTGCGTCGCTGATCGCCCCCGTCCGGCCGACCTTGAAGGACCGCTACCCGCTGATCCCGCTCGAGCGGTACGCCTGGTGGACGCGCGACGACGGCCTTCCGTTCGACCCCTGGCTCCGAGCCCACGCGCGACTCGGCGGGGAGCTGCTAGAGGTGTGCCCCGCCTCGATGCGGATCGAAGGCACCAGCGAGGAGTGGGAGGCGTGGGCCGGGATGCGCTTCCCGGACGACGGCGACTACACCGTGCCGGGCACCCTCGTGCCGGTTACGTTCAGCGACGGCCGCGGCGTCTACGTCGAGCCGAACGTCTGGATGCGCCACCCGGTGTGCTAGCCCGCGGCGTCGACGCTCCGGCGGGCAGGCGCGCGGCCGGGCGGCTGCCGGGGCGCCCGTCGCGGGGCGACGGGCGGTATTGCCTGCGCGACCGGCGACTCCGGCGAGAGCTCGAACCAGTCGCCGTGGTGCGCGATCTCCAGCGCCGCCCCCGCGAGCAGGGTGTAGACGGCTTCAGTTCTGCCGACCTCGACCCGCAGGAGCCGCCCGCGGAAGAGCATCCGGAACGCGAGCCGCTCGAGGCTCATCGGAAGCCGAGGAGCAAAGCTGAGCCGGCCGTCGTGGTCGCGCATCCCGCCGAAGCCCGCCACGGTCGCGAGCCACGCGCCGGCGAGCGACGCGACATGGACCCCGTCGCGGGTGTTGTGCTCGAGGTCGTGCAGGTCCATGAGCGCCGCCTCGCCGAGGTAGTCGTAGGCGAGCTCGAGGTGACCGACCTCCGCGGCGACCACGGCCTGCGTACAGGCGGAGAGCGACGAGTCGCGCACCGTGATCGCCTCGTAGTACTCGAAGTCGTCCGCCTTCTCGTCCGGCGTGAAGAAATCGCCGCGCCAGTGCAGAGCGAGCACGAGGTCGGGCTGCTTGACGACCTGCTTCCGGTAGAGGTCGAAGTACGGGAAGTGCAGCAGGAGCGGATACTCGTCCGCCGACGTCGACGCGAAGTCCCAGAGCTGGTGCGAGGTGAAGTTCTCCGACTGCGGGTGCACGCCGAGCCGCTCGTCCCAGGGGATGACCATGTCCTCGGCGGCGTCGCGCCAGCTCGCGGCCTCCTCGGGATCGACACCGAGTGCGGCCGCGCGGCGCGGGTGCCGGTCGACCGCCTCGGCGGCCTCGCGCAGGTTTCGCTGCGCGAGCAGGTTCGTGTAGACGTTGTTGTCCGCGATCGCGCTGTACTCGTCGGGCCCCGTAACGCCGTCGATCCGGAACCGGCCCTCTGACTCGTGGTGGCCGAGCGAGCGCCAGAGCCTCGCGCCCTCGACCAGCAGCTCGAGGCCGACCTCCCTGTCGAACTCCTCGTCCTCGGCGGCCGCGTGATAGCGGACGACGGCGTCGGCGATGTCGGCGGTGATGTGGAAGGCGGCGGTGCCGGCTGGCCAGTAGCCCGAGCACTCCTGGCCGCGGATCGTCCGCCACGGGAAGGCGGCCCCTCTCAGGCGGAGCTGTGAGGCGCGCTCGCGGGCGAGATCGAGGGTCGCGTGCCGCCAGCGCAGAGCGTCGGCGGCCGCGCCCGGGGATGTATAGGTGAGCACCGGCAGGACGAAGCGCTCGGTATCCCAGAAGGTGTGGCCGTCGTAGCCGGGCCCGGTGAGCCCCTTCGCGGCGATCGCGCGCTGCTCGGCCCGCGCACCCGCCTGAAGCGTGTGGAAGAGCGCGAACCTGATCGCCTGCTGGAGCTCCGTGTCGCCCTCGAGCTCGACGTCGGCGCACTCCCAGAACTCGTCGAGATAGGCGCGCTGATCGTCGAGCATCCCCTGCCAGCCCGTGTGCTTCGCCTGGGTGAGGGCGGCGACGACCTGGTCGCGCACGGCCGGGAGCGAGCGCTGGCTCGACCAGCCGTACGTGAGGTACTTGATCACGCGCAGCCGCTGGTCCGGCTCGAGCTCCGTCGCGACGGTGACGCGGCCGACCTCGGGCCCGCTCTCGCCGACGGTCTCCGTGCCATCTGGCCCCTCGATGACATGGTCCATGCCGGCGGACATGCGGAGCTTGCTGCGCCGCGTGACGTGCGTGAGCACCACGCGGAGGCCGGAGTGGTACTGGTGTTCCGACTGGAGCGGCGCCTCGAGGTTCGCGGCGGCACGCGGGTCCTCCTGCGGCGGGCCTCCTGCCTCGTTGGCGACGAGCTCCGACTGGACGACGAGGCGGAGCGGCCGGTCCATCGGCTCCACCTCGTACAGGATCGCCGCCGCCGACCGCTGCGCGAACGACACAAGGCGGGTCGACGAGACGCGGACCTTGGCATCCGCCGGCGATCTCCACTCCACCCGGCGGCGGAGGACGCCAGCGCGCAGGTCGAGCTCGCGTTCGTGCGAGAGCAGCTTGCCGTAGCGCACGTCGAAGGGCTCGTCGTCGACGAGCAGGCGGATGATCTTGCCGTTCGTCACGTTCACGATCGTCTGGCCCGACTCCGGGTAGCCGTAGCCGGCTTCCGCGTGCGGGAGCGGCCGGAGCTCGTAGAACGAGTTGAGGTAGGTGCCGGGCAAGCCGAACGGCTCGCCCTCGTCGAGGTTGGCGCGCAGTCCGATGTGGCCGTTCGCCAGCGCGAGCACCGATTCCGTCTGCGCGAGCACGTCGAGGTCGAGGTGCGTCTCGCGCACCGACCAGGGCTCGACGGCGAAGGCCGGGTGGGTGATCACCCGAGCAGCTCCGCGAGGTCCGAGACGACCACGTCCGCGCCGTGTCCCCGCAGCGCCTCTGCCTGGCCAGTCCGGTCGACCCCGACCACGAAGCCGAATCCTCCGGCCCGTCCTGCTGCGACACCGGCGAGCGCATCCTCGAAGACGGTCGCCTGGGTCGGCCCTGCGCCGAGCTTGCGGGCCGCGGCCAGGAACGTGTCCGGCGCCGGCTTCCCCTTCAGATGCTCTCGCTCGGCGACGACGCCGCCGACCACCACCTCGAAGAGGTCCCCGATTTCGGCCGCCTCGAGCACCTGGCGGGTGTTCGCGCTCGAGGAGACGACGGCGCGCCGAAGCCCTGCCTCCCGAACGGCGCGCACGTACCGCACGGATCCCTGGTAGACCTCGACGCCGTCGCGTTCCAGGAGGGCGAGCACGAGCTCGTTCTTGCGATTGCCGAGACCGTGCACGGTCTCGGCGTCGGGCGGATCGTCGGCCTCGCCCTCCGGCAGCTCGACCCCACGCGAGGCGAGGAACGACCGCACGCCATCGTAGCGGGGCTTGCCGTCGACGTATTCGTCGTAGTCCTTCACCGGATCGAAGGGCACAAACGGCCCACCCGTCTGCTCGGCGCGCTTCCGCAGGAACGCGTCGAACATCTCCTTCCAGGCCGCCGCGTGCACCCGCGCAGTCTGAGTCAGCACGCCGTCGAGGTCGAAAAGGCACGCCTCGATTCCTGCGGGGAGCCCGAGTGTCCGATTGTCCATGCCGACCGCGAACGCTAACGCGGAAGCGACTCAGGCAGGTTGTCTCTCGATCCTCGCCGGGAGCAACAGCGCCGCGCCGAGGCCGATCACTGCGAACACGGCCAGGGATACCATCGCCCACGCGTACTCACGGTTCCCAGGGGCCGCGGCGATCGAGATGAGGATCGTGCCGGCGATGGCGGTGCCGAACGACGAGCCGAGGTTGGACACGCTCCGCGAGAGCCCTGAGATCTCGCCCTGCAGCTCCTCGGGGAAGCTGGACTGCACGACGTTGACCGACGGCGTCAGCATCCCTCCGAGCCCAAGCCCGACGAGCAGCAGCCCGGGCACGAAAGCGACGTTCCGCGTCGACACGGGAACCAGGCCGATCAACAGCGCGATTCCGGCCAGCGTAACGACGAAGCCCGCAACGATCAGCGTCTTCTGCGAACGGCGCTTCGCCAGACGCTCCGCCGCCAGGGACGACACGAGGATGCCCACGGTCGCGGCGGTGAAGATCACGCCCGTGGCGATCGCGCTGTAGCCGCGGACCTCCTGGAGGAAGACGGAGACGACGAACGACGTCCCCATGAGGACCAGCCACTGCATGTTCTGCGTTACGAGCGCGAGATTGCAGGTCCGGTTGCGGAACAACCCGGTCGACAGCAGCGGCTCCTTCCCGGCGCGCTCACTGGCGCGGATGTAGAGGAAGAACCCGGCCAGGAACGCGGCACCGATGACCAGGAACACGGTCAGCAGGACGTTGTTGCTGCCCGCCTGGAGGATCCCGAAGACCACGCAGAACATGCCGATCCCGGAGAGGACCGCTCCGACGACGTCGAAGCCGCGCGTCGGGTCCGCCGGCAGCGGATCGACGAGACGCCGGCTGAGGAGGACGATCGCCACGATCACGAGGGCCTGGAAGACGAACGCGGCACGCCAGCTGATTCCCGTCGTGATGACGCCCCCGATCAACGGCCCCGCCGCCGCACCGATGCCTCCGAGCCCGCTGATCACGCCGAAGGCCCAGGCGCGCCGGGTGAGATCGTCGAACCACAGCGTGGCGAGGATGTAGACCGGAGGGATCAGGAGCGCGGTGCCTACGCCCTCCAGGACCGAGTTCCCGAGGATGAGCACGCCGAGGTTCGGGGAGACCGCGCTCAAGAGCGCGCCGATCCCGTAGAGGATCAGGCCTCCGATGAAGCACCGCTTGCGGCCCCAGCGGTCGGTCAGCTTGCTGCACGGGATCATGAGGATGGCCATGATCAGGAGGAACAGGGTGATCGCGGTCTGGACGCCCTTCACGGTCGTGTCGAGGTCCTCGCTGATGTCGTTGATCATCACGTTCATGTTCGAGCCGGCGAAGCTGCAGATGAACTGCGCCAGCGCGAGCGGAAGGATCAGCCTCCGCGCGGAGGCGCGGGGAAGCCCGGGCGCGACTGCCTGGGCGGCCGGTACCGACCCCTCGGTCACTCGTGCCTGAGGCGGCTGAACGCCGGCCGGAGGCTCTCGCTCGGCACTGCAGACTCTCCTTCCTCGACCCGCCGGTCGCACCCTAGAGAATCCGGCCGAGAAACGAGCGGCGGCGAGAGCCCGCTCTTGCCTCTTTGCCGCTAGGCCGACAGCTGAACGAGCTCGCGCAGCACGTGGTAGCCGCTCGCCTGGGCCTCCTGGATCCGCGGTATGTGCTCGGAACGGCTCACGACGACATGGTCGGCGAGGCCCTCTGAGGCGACCCGCCCGCCGTCGTAGCCGACGAACGCGATCGTCGCGAGACCGCGGCGGCGCGCCTCGGCGAGCCCCTCGATGATGTTGGCCGAGTTGCCGCTGGTCGAGAGGGCGACCGCGACGTCGCCTTCGCGGCCGTAGGCGATGAGCTGCCGCGAGAAGAGCGCCGCCGGGCCGATGTCGTTCGCGAGTGCGGTCAGGATCGCCGAGTCTGCCGCGAGGTCGATCGCGCGCAGCGCCGGCCAACCCTGAGGCGCCGCCTCGAAGTCGGCGACCAGGTCCATCGCGTCGGTCGCGGAGCCGCCGTTCCCGAACGCAAGCACGGCGCAGCCCGCGTCGAGCGCGCTGCGTACGACCGCCGCCGCCGACTCGAGGTGGTCGCGACCCTCGCTCAGCGTCTGCGCCCGCAGCGCGCCCACCTCCTCGGCCTTCATCACCACCGAGCGCCGGACGTCGTCGACCACTGCGTCGAGGTCGGCGCGCCGCTCGCTCAGGAACGGATAGAGGAACTCCGAGGCGCCGGCGCCCGCGGACGAGCCCTCGAGGTGCTCGAAGAACACGTGCACGAGCTCCCAGAGCACGTGGTAGAGCGTCTCGCACAGCTCCTGCCGCACGAACGGGTCGTCGCTCGGCGGCTCGAACGCCCACCTCTCGCCGACGGTGACCACGAGCGGCTCGAACTCGATCGTCGCGTCGTCCGGCTCGACCAGCAGCGCGAGCTCGTCCGGTGTGACCGCCAAAGCGGGCAGAGCCCGCTTCCCGACGATCACGGGATGGACGAACTCGACCGCCACGTGGTGGGCGTCCGACCACGCCTGCGGCGAGCCCCCGGCGGCGAGCAAACGGCCGCCGCGGAGGAAGCGCTCCGCCAGCCCGCGGCAGAGCAGGGCGATCCGTTCCGCCTCGGCATCGAAGAAGCTCGCGTTCGCCTGCGTCCGGCGCTCGAGCAGCGCCTCGACGGACAGCGTCTGGCTCACACCGGCGCCGGCTCGCGCGCGGCGGCGCGAAGCAACCAGTCGCGCCAGGCCTCGACGCCTTCGCCGGTGCGCGCGCTGACGAGCAGGTGCTCGACCCCCGGATGCACGGCCTCGAGGTGGTGCAGGAA
>JBKPFI010000193.1:0-1640 GCA_046728775.1 Actinomycetota bacterium
GCCTCGAGCAGCTTCATCTCGTTCAGCCGGTCGTCCCCGCGGACGAGCGCGATCACGACACGGCCGTCGGCGACCACGGGAATCGCCTTGGCGGTCGTGCGCGGGTCCACGCCGAGGAACCCCGAGACCGCCTCGATCGTCCGCTGCCCGGGCGTCTCGACCGCCTGCGGCTCGGGCAGCTCCTCCGGGAACTCCGCGGGCGGTGGGACGCCGCTCGCAATCTCGAGGTCTGCCGCGTAGTCGCCGTTCTCGCACGTCACGAGCGTGTTCTCGCCCGAGCCCGAAGGTGCGAGGAAGTCCCGGCTGCCGCTGCCGCCCATGATCCCCGACTCGGCGGCGACCTCCCGAGTCTCGATCCCGCAGCGCTCGAAGATCCGCTTGTAGGCGGCAGAGTGCTTGCGGAAGCTCTCGTCGAGCCCGGCCTCGTCGCGGTCGAACGAGTAGGCGTCCTTCATGATGAACTCGCGCACCCGAATCAGCCCTCCGCGCGGTCTCGGCTCGTCGCGGTCCTTGACGGAGAAGTGGTAGAGGATCTTCGGCAGCTCGCGGTAGCTCTTGATCTCGCGCGCGTGGAAGGTGACGGTCTCTTCGTGGGTCATCGGGAGCACGAACTCCCGTCCGGCGCGGTCGTGGAGCTTGAACAGCTCGGGGATGACGTAGCGGCCGGAGCGCTGCCAGAGCTCGGCCGGCGTCAGCAGCGGCATCAGCATCTCCTGGCCGCCGATCGCGTTCATCTCCTCGCGGATGATCTGCTCGACCTTCCGGTGCACCCGCCAGCCGAGCGGCAGGTACGTCCACACCCCCGCGCTCAGCTGGCGGATGAAGCCGCCGCGGACGAGCAGCTTGTGGCTCACGGCCTCGGCCTCGGCGGGATCCTCGCGGAGGGTGGGTAGAAAGAGCTCTGAGGCTCGGGCGATCATCGTTGCCCGGGCAGGCTACTCGAGCGGGATCATGCTCGCCTCGGCCATAGCGAGCGCTGCCGGCTTGGCCATCTTGAGGCGCTTGGGACGATGCATCCCGTCGGCGATCCACTTGTCGATCTCGTGGAAGAGCTCGTCGACGAGGATGTCCGAGGAGACCTTCTTCAGGACGCGGCCGTGGGCGTAGATGAAGCCGACGTCGCGGCCGCCCGCGATGCCGAAGTCCGCGTCGCCCGCTTCGCCCGGGCCGTTGACGGCGCACCCGAGCACTGCGACCTCGAAGTGCTGCGGGTAGTCGCGCAGCCGTTCCTCGACCACCTCCGCCAGTGTTTGCACGCCGACGTTGTCGCGCCCGCAGCTCGGGCACGCGATCATGATCGGCCCGCGCTCGCGGAGGCCCAGCGCCTTGAGGATCTCGTAGGCCGTCCGCACCTCCTCGACCGGGTCGGCGGTGAGCGAGACGCGGATCGTGTCGCCGATCCCGTCGACCAGCAGCGCGCCCATGCCGACCGCGCTCTTGATCGAGCCCGAGTAGGGCGTGCCCGCCTCGGTGACGCCCAGGTGCAGCGGGTAGGGCACCTTCGAGGCGAGCAGCCGGTAGGCGCGGATCATCGTCGGCACATGGCTGGACTTGACCGAGATCTTGAAGTCGTAGAAGCCGAGGCTCTCGAGCAGCCTCACCTCCTCGAGGGCGGCCTCGACGAGCGCTTCGGCCTGGTC
>JBKPFI010000440.1:0-4817 GCA_046728775.1 Actinomycetota bacterium
CGCTTGGGAAGCGCGCTGTCTCGATGCCGACAACGGACGGGAACAGTGGAGCCGCCCAGTAGCTGCTGATCGTCTCCGGATCTTGCGTCTTGATCCAGTAGATCCCGCCTTTCCCGAGCACGCGATGTACCTCGGCGAACGCGACGGGGCGATCGAATAGGTGGACGACGAAATTCGACAGGACGATGTCGAACGAACCGTCCTCGAAGGGCATTTCCTCGGCGGCGCCTTGGACGAGCGTGACCGTCGGGGCTACCTCGCGCGCAGCGGCCAGCATCTCGGACGACGCGTCGAGCCCCGTCACAACCGCTCCGTGGCGCTCGGCAAGTGCCGCCGCGGCATGTCCGGGGCCGCAGCCGAGGTCGAGCACGCGGGCGCAGTCGAGCGTGTACCTACGAGCGAGCTCCTCGAGCACGGGGTCGTCGCCACCCGTCCGCCAACGCATGTAGTCGGCGACGTTCCACAAACTCATGGCGGTGAGGCTAATCGGCCATGATGGCTCTGGCGGAAAGCTGAAGTCGAGACTCTCGATTCCAGGCGTCATTGCGAAACGCTGGCGCAGGCGAGCTTCCGCCCCGAGCTCTCCCCTAGACTCGGCTGGGTGGACGAGGAGGTCGTGCCGGTTCTGTACGTGGAGGAGCAGCACGACCTGTCGCTTGGTATCAGCGCCTTGGGTTCAGCAAGGAGTGGGAGCATCAATTCGAGCCTGGCTTCCCGTGGTTCGTTTCGGTAGCACGAGGCCACATCCACCTCTACCTCTCCGAACACAAGGGCGACGCCCGGCCGAACACACTGATCCACCTGTACGTCACCGACATCGACGCGGTATCGAAAGAGTTCGGGACTCCCGTCAATGAAGAGGGCCTCGCCGGGCGGGAGTGCGAGCTCGAAGATCCTGATGGCAACAGGTTGAGGGTGGCGACTCGACGCTCAGGAGCGAGTCAGCAGTGACATAGGAGCAACGCCTGGCCGCGCGGAGACGGCCGACACTTGCCTAGGGTCCGTGCGCTCATGGCGGGTTCGGTGCAACCGCGGCTCAAAGTCACGCGGCAGCAGATCCTGGCGTTCCGACGACGGGTCGGCGCGCTCGACGAGCGGATGCCGATGGGCCCGCAGTCCCTGCGGCGGGCGGCGTGGGCCGGCCTGCAGGACAGCATGCCGCGGGCCGCGCTGCTCTCGTTGCATGCGCGGGTAGACGGGGTCGAGCCGTCGACGTGGGACCACCCATCGCTCGCCCAGCTGTGGGGCCCTCGTTACAGCACGTACGTCGTCCCGAAGCGCGACTTCGCGCTGTTCTCGCTGGGGAGGCTTCCCGACAACGCCAAGGCGCGGCTGCGGGCCGAGCGCATGGCCGAGCGGTTGCACGCCTACCTCGACGGGAGACGGATGACGGACCGCGAAGCCGGGCGCGCGCTCGGCGTCGGCAACGCGCTCAGGTACGCCGCGACGACGGGCACGCTCGCGATCCGCTGGGAGGGCGCGCGCGCACCCACCGTCTGGACGGTCGACGCTCCGAAGATCGACCCGGCCGACGCGTGCCGCGAGCTCGCCCGACGCTACCTCCACGTCTTCGGGCCGGCAACGGCGGACGGGTTCGCCCGCTGGGCAGGGATCTCCCGGCGGTCTGCGACCGACGCATTCGCGTCCCTCGAGGCGTCGCTGCTGCCGGTTCGATCGCCACTGGGCGACGAGTGGCTGCTCGCAGAAGACGAGCCGGCGATTCGCCCGGGCAAGACGACCGCCGCGCCCGCCCGCCTGCTGCCGAGCGGCGATGCCTACTTCCTGCTCGACGGAGCAGAGCGGGAGCTTCTCGTTCCGCGCGCGGATCAGCGGGAGCGTCTCTGGACGTCCCGCGTGTGGCCGGGCGCGCTCCTGGTCGAAGGCGAGATCCGCGGAACCTGGAGACGAGCGCAGCACACCGTGCGGATCGACGCCTGGGCACGTTTCCCGCGTGGGGCGCGCGACGCTATCGAGGCCGAGGCCAGGGCTCTGCCGCTTCCAGGCCTCGACCGGCCGATCGAGGTGGTCTGGGAGACATTTGGCGAGTAACTCCTGGGGACTGCTGGTCGGACTGCTGCTCGTAGTGATAGGGATCGCGCTCGTCGCGTCGGCGCGGCGCAGTCTCGGTCGGCAGTGGCTTGCGAACCGGGCTCCGCGCGGAAGAGGCGCGGCGGGTTTGCCGGGTTTCTAGGTGCTCACCTTCAGGCTCTTCGTGTCCATCCGGGCGATAACCGCGCCATCGCGCAGCAAGACCAGCTTCGTCCCCCGGACTCGCATCTTGACCGACTGGATCCAGTCGTCCGAATGGCGCCAGGGTAGGTCGACGCAGAAGGCGCGCCGGTGCGCGGTGTCGAGGGCGTGCACGAACGGCGTCTTGCCCGGCCGCATGTACAGCGTGTAGGCCCAGCCGGCCGGGTTGCCGGTCCGGGTCAGCGCCTGGCCGTTCATCTTCTCGTCCGGCTCGCGCCTGTCGACGATCGCGCCGGGGAGCAACCTGCGAGGTCTCCAGTCGAAGGCGCGCACGGCGTACGGCTGGTTCACGGCATAGCCGTTGCCGAGGTACTGGATGAGGTACATCAGCGACCCGTCCGGCGAGAGGGCGTCGAACGCGAAGCGCCCGCGCAAGCGAGCCTTCGCTCGCACGCGGAACGACGTGGAGTCGAGCAGGACGAAACGCGTCCACCTCGTGCCAGGAAACGAGGCAAGCACGAGACGTCGGTGATCCCGGGAGAGGCCGCCCATCGTGCCGTCCCAGGCGACCATCGGGATGCCCAACAGGCCGGGCAAGGACCTCCACCGAAGGACGTTGCCGTCTGCGGTGCGGATGGCCTCGACCACAGTGGAATTCGATCCGGCGTTCAACGCGACGTAGCGCAGTCCCATGGCGTCGTCGAGCTTCCCGGGCTGACCCCAGTTCGGCCCGGGCGAGGGACCGCCTCCGTCCGCCGCGGCTACGGCCGCCCAGGCCGCTCCCAGGATTGCCGCCAGTGCCAGTGTGCGTCGCATCTCGTCCTCCCTTGGCCGACACTGGTTGTACGGGCCGGCGGGCCCGGGAGGTCCTTCAGCGCGTGACGCTGAACGTCTGCGTGTCGATCTTGGCGATCGTCTTGCCGCGGAGCCGGAGCACGAGCACGTTCTCCCCGACGCGCATCCGCACCTTGGCCAGCTGCTCGTCCGCGAGGTCGAGCGCCAGGTCGATGCAGAACGCCTCTCGAGCCGTGGTGTGCAGCGCGTGGACGAACGCGCCGGCGCTCGGCTTCGCGTAGAGCGTGTACGCCCAGCTGGCGTCCGCGCTCCCGACACGCGTCATGGGAATGCCGGTCATCTTCTCGTCGGGCTCGCGCCGGTCGACGATCGCGCCGGGGTAGAGCCGTCTGTTGTCGACGTCGAGCGCGCGCACGTCGTAGTTCAGCCCTGAGCCGTTCTGCGCGCTCTTGAGCTGGATCAGGTACATCAGCGAGCCGTCCGGCGAGAGCGCGTCGAACCCGAAAGTGCCGTTCAACGTCACGCGGCTTCGCACACGCAGCGTCTTCGGGTCCAGCACGAGGAAGCGCGTCTTCGCGGGCCCACCGCTGTCGGGCGCGTAGACGACGAGCCGACGCCCGGTCCGGGAGAGGCCGCCCGTCGACCCGTCGTAGGCGACGAGCGGAATCCCGAACGCGCCGCCTTTCAGGAACCGCGCCTTGCGCACCGTCCCGCCGCCCGTTCTCACGGCCTCCACCACCGTCCCGCTGCCCGCACGGAGCGCCACGTAGCGCTCCTTGCCGTCGCGGGAGACGACACCCGGTGAGCCGAACATGACACCCGGCGACGGGCCGGCACCCGACGCCGAACCGATCAGGATCACGAGGCCGCCAACGAACACTGTGAGCACGAGCGCGCGCTTCATCGTTCCCTCCTTGCCGACGTTGCGAGTACACCGGTCCGCGCCGCGAGGTTCCATGGACCTCCTGGCAGCCCCGACCCGTATGTGCGGCGATGGACCTCCTGCACAAGCACGCTCGTATAGTCGGCACGCCGTGGCGGGCTCCGGCCGCGACGAGCGGGCCTGGGTGCAGCGGGCCAGTTAGGCCGTCGGCTGCCGAGGGGTGCCGGGTGGTACGAAGTGGGCTTTTTGCAGGGAGAAGCTGCCGTGCCGAGCCACGGATTGCCGCACCTTGCTGGCTCCCGCCGTCATCGTCGCGGCGGCCGAGCACTCGCAGCGTTCTGCTGTGCCCGAGATCTGACGGAACTGTCCTCTGGCGTCGTTGACCTGTTCACAACACCAGCGGGGGCAGCTCAGCAGTCATCTGCCCCCGCCGTGTGCCAGCCAAGGCCGCCACCGCAGAGCGAGCGTCGCGGGGAGAGGTGCGACGAAACTCCCTCGTTTCTCGGCCGCAACTATCGAGTGTGACATTCTTCGCCCTCCCGTACACGGTGCGAATTTGTTCGCGCTGGAATTTGCCGCTTAGAGCGCAAAGCTTGGATCGCAGGGACTTGCATTCTGTTGCCAATGTGCATCAATCGCTCTCAGTCCACCAGCGGCCCAGTGGATTCTCGGACCTGTTCAGCGCAGGCGGGTTGCCGCAGGCCCGCCGAGCGACATTCCGGTCCGATCTGAAGGCGATGGGCGGGCGCTCTCCCTCACGGCCTGCCCATCGCCTCCAGCCCGGCCCTCCGCCAGTAGATACCACCGGCACAGCCGAGCGCAGTCAAGCGGCACGGCAACGCGAAAACCGCTCGCAGCGCGAATTGTGTGCGTTTTCATGCCTCGTTCACAGACTGGGATTTCACGCGGCCTCGGCTTTCTAGCCGTACTCCACGACCACGCTGAGCCC
>JBKPFI010000387.1:0-7626 GCA_046728775.1 Actinomycetota bacterium
CTCGTTGGAAAAGGGCGGCTTGGCCCTGGCCGACGCCCTCGCCGAGGCGTCGCTTGTCGACGCCGCCTGAAGGCGGTGTCGGATTGGCAGGCGCGGCCGTCTTACCCCCCTCGTTGGAAAAGGGCGGCTTGGCCCTGGCCGACGCCCACGCCGAGGCGTCGCTTGTCGACGCCGCCTGAAGGCCGTGACGGCTTGGCCGGCGCGGCCGTCTTACCCACCTCGTTGGAAAAGGGCGGCTTGGCCCTGGCCGACTCCTACGCAGAGCGTCGCGAGGCCGTAGCGCCCGCCGCGGCGGCCGAGCTCGTGCAGCAGCGTCACCACGAGCCGCGCGCCGCTCATGCCGAGCGGATGGCCGAGCGCGATCGCGCCGCCGTTCACGTTCACGCGCTCGGGGTCAAGCCCGAGCTCGCGGATCACGACCAGGCTCTGGGAAGCAAAGGCCTCGTTCAGCTCGACGAGGTCGATGTCCCCCGCGCCGATACCGGCGCGCTCCAGGAGCTTCCGCACCGCCGGCACCGGCGCAATCCCCATGACGCGGGGATCGACGCCCGCGACGGCCGAGCCGAGGAACGCGGCCAGCGGCTCGGCCCCGAGCTCGCGCGCGCGCTCCTCGCTCGCGACGACGAGCGCGGCGGCGCCGTCGTTGATACCGCTCGAGTTGCCGGCCGTCACCGACCCGCCGCCGCGGAACGCCGGCTTCAGCGCAGCGAGCTTCTCGGCGCTCGTGTCGGGCCGCGGGTGCTCGTCGCGAGCCGCCTCGCCAACCGGCACGAGCTCGTCGGCGAAGCGCCCGGCCGCGTCCGCCTCCGCCCAGCGCTGTTGGGACTGCAGCGCGAAGGCGTCCTGCTCCTCGCGGGAGACGCCGTAGCGCTCGGCGACGTTCTCGCCGGTCTCGCCCATCGACTCGAGCGGGAAGCGCTCCTCGAGCCGCGGGTTCGGAAACCGCCAGCCGAGGGTCGTGTCCCACACCGTCTGGTTGCCACGCGGGAACGGCGCGTCCGGCTTGGCCATCACGAGCGGCGCGCGCGACATCGACTCGACGCCACCCGCGACGAAGAGGTCGCCGTCTCCGGCGGCGACGGCGTGGCAGGCGGAGACGACCGCCGAAAGGCCCGACGCGCATAGCCGGTTCACCGTCACGCCCGCGACCGACTCAGGCAGGCCGGCGAGCAGCGCGGCCATGCGTGCGACGTTGCGGTTGTCCTCGCCTGCCTGGTTCGCGGCGCCGAAGAAGACATCCTCGATCTGGTCTGGCGGCACGCCTGCGCGCGACACCGCCTCGCCGATCACGAGCGCCGCGAGATCGTCGGGCCGCTCCCCGGCAAGCACGCCGCCGTACCGCCCGACAGGCGTACGCACGGCCGACAGGACAACAGCGCGGCTCACGCCGCGAACGCTAGCCCACGAACTCCACGCGAACGGGCTGCTCGTAGGCGCCCAGCGCCTCGGCCCGTGCCAGCAGCTCGCGCACCGCCTGCCGGCCCTCGTCGCCGTAGTCGCGCGTCAGCTCGTTGACGTACATGCCGACGAAGCGGTCGGCGAGCTCCGTGTCGAGCCCGCGCCCGAACCGCAGGGCGTACTCCATCGCCTCTTCGCGGTTGTCGAGCCCGGCCTGGATCGAGTCGCGCAGGACGTCGGAGAGCTCGAACAGGTTCTCCGCCCCCACGTCGCGCCGGGCGACGTTCGCGCCGAGCGGCAGCGGCAGCCCGGTCTCCAGCAGCCACCACTCGCCGAGGTCGACGACCTTCTTCAGCCCTTCCGCCTCGTAGGTCAGCTGGCCCTCGTGGATCAGCAGCCCCGCGTCGGCTCGCCCCGAGCGGACCTCGGCGCTGATCGCGTCGAACGGGACCTCGCGGTAGCGGAACGACCCGACGCACATGCGCAGCACGAGGAACGCCGTCGTCAGCTCGCCTGGAACCGCGATCTCGACCTCTCGCAGGTCTGCGGTAGAAAGTTCCTCGCGCGCGACGACGATCGGGCCGTAGCCGGATCCCATCGACGCGCCGTGGGGGAGGATGACGTAGCGGTCCTGTACCCGCGGATACGCGGCGAGCGAGATCGCCGTCACGTCGAGCCTCCCCGTCAGCGCCCACTCGTTCAGCGTCTGGATGTCCCGCAGGACGTGCTCGAACTCGAACCGTCTCGGGTCGACCTCGCCCGAGGCGAGGGCCCAGAACATGAACGCGTCGTCGGGGTCCGGGCTGTGTCCGAGGCGGATCAGCATCGAGCGCCGGAGGCTACCACCGAGGCTCGCCCTTGATCCGACCAACCGCGCCGTACACTGGACCGATGCCGAAGCCGGCGCTGAGCGACGCGATCCAGGACTACCTGAAGGAGCTCTACCACCTGCAGACGGAGGGCGGGCGCGTGTCCGTGACGGCCCTCGCGCGCGAGCAGAAGGTCTCGCCCGCGTCGGCCAGCGCGATGGTCAAGAAGCTCGCCGCGCTGGAGCTCGTCGAGCACGCGCCGTATCGCGGCGTCCGCCTCACGCCGGCCGGCGAGAAGGTCGCGGTAGAGGTGATCCGCCACCACCGGCTGCTGGAGCTCTACCTCGCGCGCACGCTCGGCCTGCATGTCGACGACGTTCACGACGAGGCCGAACGGCTCGAGCACGTCCTCTCGGAGGAGCTGGAGGAGCGCATCGACAGCGCGCTCGGCTTCCCGACGCACGACCCGCACGGTGACCCGATCCCGAACGCGGACCTCGAGTGGCCGAAGAGCCCCTGACCTTCAGCGCGGCTGGGTCGGGCGCGCCTGGGCGAAGCGCCACCGGCGGCCCTCGAGATCGAGCGCCACGTACGACGTAAAGCCGGTTCGCTCGATCTCCTGGACGATCGCGGCGCCCTCTCGCGCGTGTTCGCGAAGTGGCCGTCGAGGTCGTCCACGAACACCCACGGCACATGCGTGACTTCTGCGTGATCGATCACCGGGGCCGCGAGCGGCTCGATGATGAGCGAGGCATTGCCGGCGTGAAGCTCGATCCAAGGGAAGCCGTACTCGTCGTCGACCAGCGGATCGTCTCCCTCCGGTAGCGGGCTCGGCGCCTCGAAGCCGAAGGCGTCAGCCAGCCAGCGGGCGGCGGCGGCAGGCCGCTCGTAATGGAGGCTGAGCGCCAGCCGCGCCAGCTCGCGGGGCTCGCGCGGCGAGTCGGCGCGCCTCGCCATCCAGGCGCCGAACCAGGGCGGGGTCACCGAGACGAAAGCGGAACCCCCACGGTCCGCGCCGCCCTCGGAGACGGTTGCCTCCAGCGAGACCAGCGTGCCGGTCGCAGTCGGCTCGAAGCGGACCTCCATGGCGACGTCGTCGAGCAAGCTCTCCCAGGCCAGGCGCGAGCCCGGCTCCCACACGGTGATTCGCGCCAGCTCGAGACCCTCGCCGCTTTCGATGTCGTAGACCTCGAGGACACGGCCGCCGACGCCCGGCTCGCACCGTATCTCGACGAGCCGGCTCGAGTCGTAGGCGTTGATCGGCCCCCGTACCCACCACAGGTCGAGCTCCTCGGTGAAGGCGCTGAAGGCGGTCAGCGGGCCGGTCGCCACCTCCACCGACGACAAGCGCGAACGGGGCTCGCTCATGCTCCGCCTCTGCCCTCGACGTGTTGCTTGAACGAGGCGAGCTGCTGCTCGCTCGCGGCCTGGAGCTCGTCGAGCCAGTCGCGCAAGGGCGCGATCGACTCCGGCCGCAGCCAGAACACCCTGGCGCGCGCATCGTCGGCCGGACGCTCGTCGCCGACTATGCCCGCCGTCAGCAGGACGCGGAGGTGTCGGCTCATCGCCGGCGCCGACGTCCCGGAGGCGGCCGCGAGCTCGCCGGCCCGATGGGGTCGCTCGCGCAGTAGCTGGACGACGTGCCGGCGCGTCGGATCGGCCAGCGCAGTGAGGACAGGAGCGAGTTCGGTTGCCATCGGCGCTAATAGTTAACACAAACCGCAACTACATGCGCCGTGCACGGTCCTCGAGCTCGAACGCGCGCGCCAGTGCCTCGCCGAGGTCCGCGCCGAAGCAGACCGGCCCGTGTCCGCGAATCACCACCGCGTCGCCGTCGCCGGCGGCGGCAAGGACGGCAGCTCCGAGCTCTGGCGTCCCCGACGGCTCGGCCTCGGCGACGGCAACGGGCGGGCGCTCGGTCGCGTGCGGCGAATGCGTGTGCACGACGGCGCTGACGTCGGGACGCGCCCCGAGCACGGCCAGGTGCATCGGCAGCTCCACGCTCGGTTCCGGTCCCTCCACCAGGTCGCCCGTGGGCGCCACGAGGCAGACGTCCTCAGCCCGCAACGTCTCGTAGCGCAGGCCCGTCGGCGAGATCGCGATCAGCTCGCCGGCACGGGCGCTCGCATTGCCCTCGGTCCCGCGGACGAGGCCGCCAGCAGCCATCCGCTGCAGCGTCAGCACGAGCTCCTTTCGAATGTCTAGCGCCCGAAGAACCACCGCTCGAGCGGACGCAGGAGCTCTTCGCGCACGAACGGCTTCAGCTTCTCGTCGCGCCCGTCCTGCTCCGAGACCCGGGCGTCGTCCTCGAGCGTCTCGTTCGCGGCCACGAGCGCGTCGCTGAGCTCGTAGCCCTGGAAGACGTAGTCCTCGCGCCGCGCCTCCTCGCTCGGCCGATACTGCGGGTTGACCGCCCGCCCAACCGCCCACAACGCGCCGGGGAGACGCTCGATCCAGATCACGATCCGCTCGGCCTCGCCGCGATCGTCCACCCCGTGCACCTCGCGTTCGGCAAAGCGGACCGCCGACGGCTTCCTCACGGATCCACTCTAACCGCAGGTCGCTAGGATCGAAGGCGTGGCGAGCCGGCTCACGAGCTTCCTGCGGAACCCGTTCTCGTTCCTGTTCGCGCGCTCCGCGCACGAGGACCGGCTGTCCGCCTACGTGATCCGGGAGCACAATCGCGGCCGGACGCTCGCCGACATCCTCGACGACCCCTACGTGCGCAACCGTGCGACGCCGCACGAGATCGAGCGGCTGCTCGACCGGCCCGAGGTGATCCACGCCCTCGGCGAGAGCGTCGTCGCCGCCGAGCGCGACCGCGGCGACTAGACGGTTCGGCCGACACCGCGCTCGCGCGCCCGCTCGACGACCGCGGCGGCTGCGGCGACGTCCCACGCGGCGAGGCCGCTCGACTTGAAGACGACGATGTCGTCGTCGGCCTGACGGCCCTGGAGCTCGCCCGCGACGACCTCCTGCAGCTCGTGCACCTCCAGCCAGTCGAGCACGCCCACGTCGACGGGCTCGATCAGGTCACCGGACTCGCGTTTCGCGTTCTCGATCGAGTCGCAGCAGACGAACGCCGCCCGCTCCAGGACGACGTTGTCCAGCTCCCGCCTGCGCGGGTCGTTGGCTCCCGCCGCGCAGACGAGCGCGCCCGGCCGCAGCCACTCGCCGCGAAGGACCGGGTCGCGTGAGGTCGTGATGGTCACGACCACGTCCTGGGTGGCCGGGTCGCGGTGGCTCTCGCCGGGCTCGGCTCCGACCTCCTTGCAAAACGCGGCCAGCCGCTCATCGCTCCGGCAGTAGGCGACGACCGTCTCCAGCGAGGGGAGCGCCTCGCGGATGCACGCAACCTGGCTCCGCGCCTGCCAGCCGCAGCCGATCACGCCGAGCGTCGAAGCGCCCGCGCGCGCGAGGTGCCGGGCCGCGACGCCGCTCGCCGCGCCGGTGCGCAGCTGGCCGAGCTTGTCGGCCTCGATGACCGCCACCGGCGTCTTCGTCTCGGCGTCGAACAGGAGCACGACGAAGGAGGCGCCCTCGGGGCCTGCGGCGTAGGACTTCAGGCCGCCGAGCCCGAGCTCGCGGTCCACCGCCCACATCACAGCGAGCTGGCCGTCGTCGAGCCGGGTCCGCTGCCGCGGCACGTTCTCGACCTCACCGGCGGCCAGCCGGCGGAAGCACGCCTCAACCGCCTCCAACGCCTCGGCGGGCGAGAGCAGCTCGGCGACCTCGGCCTCCGTGAGGTGCAGCACGGGCGCTGAGGCTACTCACTGCTACTTACTGCTTCGGGATGAAGCTGATCTGCCCGCTCGTCTCGAGGACCGCGAGCCGGACCTTGTCGATCGACTCGATCTGGTTCTGCCGCGCCTGTTCGAGGAGCTCGTCCCGTGTCATGCGCTCACGCGAGAGGTTGCGCTCCAGCACCCGGCCATCCTCGACCAGCACCATCGGCTCGCCCTCCAAGAGGGGCTGCAGGCGCCTGAAGCGGTAGTTGAGATACGAGACGCCGACCTGCATGACCGCGATCGTGCCGGCCGCGAGCACCAACCCGGTGACCGAGTAGTCGCTCTGGGTAACGCCCTGCTGCACGAGGTCGCCGAGCACGATCAGCATGATCAGGTCGAAGGGCTCGAGGGAGGAGAGCTCCCTGCGCCCGACGATTCGTGTCAGGAAGAAGATGAAGACGAAGGCGACGGCCGCGCGGAGAACGATGTCCATTTACGGGAAGACCGTCAGCGTGCGGGTGGTTGACAGGACGGGCACCTCGCCGTCGTCGAGCTCGACCCGCTGGGTCTTGCGCCCGACCGTGGTCGGATTCACCTGATACTCGACGTAGAGCACGTACCTCGCGCCGGCCGGCAGGTGACCCAGGTCCAGCGAGAGCCTCCCGTCGCGGCTCGCCTCGTTGAGCGGGCTCGGCTCGATCGTGTTCACCGTGAGGCCGTCGAGCCAGCCCGGGCCCAGGACGAGGATCGCATCCTTCAGCTCCTGCAGCGCCTGGATCGTGAACCGTGACTGGAAGATCAGGCCGCCCCGGACCGAGTCGGGGGCGGAGATCTCGAGCCGGGCGACGTCTGAGCCCGCCCGGTCGGTGGACGGGCGCTGCCCGAAGACGCCGAGGAGGGCGAGGAGCAAGACGACGCCGACAAGCGCCAGGAGCCCGCGCCGCAGCCACGGATGCCACTGCCGCCCCTCGAGGTCCCGGTGGCGCTTGAGGACGATCCCTTCAGCCGCATCGGCCACGCCCGCCGATTCGGGGGCGCGGTGCCCGTTCCTCTAGGACTAGCTGTGGGCCCAGGCCGCGAGGGCCACGCCGGCGGCCAGGACGGAGCCCAGGAGCGCAAGCACGAGCACGATCGTTCCGCTGCCGCCGGAGCCTTGCTCCGTTGCGGGAGCTACCGCGCGGGCGCGCTCGGCAGCGGTCTCGTAGACGTAGACGGCGCGGTTGCGTCCGTCGGCGTCCGGGTTCGGGAGGTACGTCTCGTACTGGTCGGCACGCACCATCCGCAGCCGGGTCTCGAGCAGGCGCTGCAGCAGGAACGCCGCCGGCAGGTGACGCCGCCGCTGGGCCGCCCGCCAGGTCGAAGCGCCCGGTGGGGTCAGCAGCCGCTCCGGAGCTACCGGCCAGGCGCGCAGCCTGACGTCCGGGCGGCCGCTCCCGTCGACGTGGACGTGGATGCCGAGCGGACGTCCGTCGCCGAGCGTCGTCGTGAACGCGACCGGCCGGGAACCCGCGAGCCCTAGCTCGCCCTCGATCCGGATCGGCGCCTCGCTCCGCGGGCGCGGAGTCACCTCGCCGACCGCCCCGACGAACGTGGCGTGGGCGGGGCTCAAGCGCGCGCCGGCGCGGGCGGCGCGGCGCGTGGCGTCGAGCAGCGACGCGCTCTCCTGCGACCGGACGAAGCCCGCGTACTCC
>JBKPFI010000086.1:0-9178 GCA_046728775.1 Actinomycetota bacterium
GCGCAAGGCGGACAACCCGTCGATAACGCGCGACGTGTCGGGCGAGGGCGTGCAACAAGCGCTGCTGAAGATCCTCGAAGGGACGGTGGCCTCGGTGCCGCCGCAGGGCGGGCGCAAGCACCCCCACCAGGAGTTCCTCTCGATCGACACGACGAACATCCTCTTCATCTGCGGCGGCGCCTTCGCCGACGTGGAGAAGATCATCGGCAAGCGGATCGGGAAGCACGCTGTTGGGTTCGGCGCCGAGATCCGCTCGAGGAACTCGTTCGAGGCCTCGGAGCTCCTCTCGCAGGTGATGCCCGAGGACCTGCTCGCCTACGGGCTGATCCCGGAGTTCATCGGGCGCCTGCCGGTCGTCTCCGCAGTGCAGCAGTTGCAGCGTGAGGATCTCGTCCAGATCCTGACCGAGCCGAAGAACGCGCTGACTAAGCAGTACCAGCGCTTCTTCGCCTACGACTCGATCGAGCTCGTCTTCACGGACGAGGCGCTGTGGGAGATCGCCGACAAGGCGCTCGCGCGCGAGACCGGGGCGCGGGGGCTGCGCTCGATCATCGAGGGCGCGCTCCTGGACGTGATGTTCGAGCTCCCCTCGCGCAAGGACGTCGTCAAGTGCGCGATCACGAAGGAGACGATCGAGAAGGGCCTCAAGCCGACGCTCGTCACGAGCGCCGGGGCCGACGACGAGCCGGCCGAGCTCGCCGAAGAGTCCGCGTAGCGCCTAGTTCGTTTGCTCGGATTGGGCGGCCTTGGCGCGGCCGAGGATCTCGCGCAGCCGCAGCGTCCGCAGCATCGCGAAGATCGCGATCGCCCCGATCGCGACGTTGAAGAGCGTCACAGCCACGTACTGGCCGACGCTGAAGGCGAGCAAGCGCGAGGTCGCCGCCTGTCCCTGGAGGACGTAGACGAGGAAGCCCTGCTTCGTCCCGACGCCGCCGGGCGAGAACGGCAGCAGCGTCGAGAGGCTGTCGACGACCTGCGCGAGCAGCGCGTTGTGGATCGAGGCGTGAACGTGGAACGCCTGGAGGAAGAAGTAGAGCGACGCGATCCGCAGCACCCAGCTCAGCAGCTGCCAGCTCGCCACCTCGCGCCCGTAGCGCCGGCGGTCGTGCAGGATCGCGAAGCCGCGCCCCACGCGCTGCTTGAAGTTCTCGACGTGTCGCGAGGCCCACCACACGAGCACGATCGCCGCGGTGGCCACCAGCGCGAACACGGCGGCGCCCGTTCTCGTGCGCGCGAGCAGCCAGCCCCAGTCGAAGCTCGGGATGTTCGGCAGCACGTGCAGGCTCGGCAGCACGCCCTCCGTCAGCGCCCAGAGGAAGAGCGCCAACGCGAGCACCATGTCGAGCAGCGTCTCGGTGACCAGCGTCGAGGCGAGCGTCGTGTACGTCGTGCCCGGAATCCGCCGGTGGACGAGGTAGATCTTCACGAGGTCGCCGCCGCGCCCGGGCACGATCGAGTTGATGCCGACGCCCGCCACGTATGCCCCGAGGACCGGCGGCCACGGCACATCCTCCTCGGGATACGACGCGCGCAGGATGTTCCGCCAGGCGATCGTCCGCACGAGGACCTTGGCGAAGTGCAGGCCGAGCGCGATCACGAGCGCCAGCCAGCCGACCCCGGCGAGCTCGTCTCCGAAGACCCTGACCGCGTGAAAGAACTCGCCCATGTCTTCGTAAACTTGCCTCATGGAGCCGCGGTACAACGCAAAGGCCGTCGAGGAGCGCTGGCAGCGCGTCTGGGAGGAAGAGGGCCTCTACGGGGCCGAGCCGGACGCGGGCGGCGAGACGTTCGTCGTCATGCACCCGCCGCCGAACATCTCCGGGTCGCTCTCGATCGGGCACGTCCTCCAGCTCTCGCTCGAGGATGCGCTCGTCCGGTTCCACCGGATGCGCGGCTTCAACACCCTCTTCCAGCCCGGCTACGACCACGGAGGAATCTCGACCTGGGCCGCGATGGGCCGCGAGCTCGCCAAGGAAGGAAAGACGCAGCGCGATCTGGGCCGCGAGGGCTTCGACGCCTACGCCCAGCGGTGGCTCGAGCAGTACGGCGGCACGATCATGAGCCAGTTCCGCCTCCTCGGCGCCTCGCTCGACTACCGGCGCGAGCGCTTCACGATGGACCCCGCCTACTACCGGGCCGTGATGCGCTGGTTCGTCCACCTCTACGAGCGCGGCTGGATCTACCGCGACAACCGCATCTCGAACTGGTGCCCGAAGGACCAGACGGCCCTCTCCGACCTCGAAGTCGAGCACGAGGACGTCGACGACACGCTGTCGTACGTCCGCTATCCGCTCGCGGACGGTTCCGGCCACCTCACGATCGCGACCGTCAGGCCCGCGACGATCCTCGCCGACGTGGCCGTCGCCGTCCACCCGGGCGACGAGCGCTACCGCGCGCTGGTCGGCAAGGAGGCGATCGTGCCGTTCGTCGAGCGGCGCGTGCCGATCCTGGCCGACGAGCGCGTCGACCCCGAGTTCGGGACGGGGGCGCTGAAGGTGACGCCGGGGCACGACCCGGTCGACTTCGAGCTCGGCCGCGACCACGGCTTGCCCGAGCTGTCGGTGATCGGCCCGGACGGGCGGATGAACGAGAACGCGGGAGAGCTCGCGGGGCTGACGCAGGAGGAGGCGGGCGAGCATGTGCTCGAGTGGGCGCGGGAGCGCGGACAGCTCGAGCGGCAGGAGCCCTACCGGCACGCGGTCGGGCGCTGCCACCGCTGCAAGACCCGCGTCGAGCCGCTGATCCTGCTGCAGTGGTGGGTCGCGATGGACGAGCTCGCCGCGCTCGGAATCGGCGCGATCCGCGAAGGACGTGTCCGCTTCACCCCGGAGCGCTTCGCACGGGTCTGCCTCGACTGGCTCGAGAACATCCGGCCCTGGTGCGTCTCGCGCCAGATCTGGTGGGGCCACCGGATCCCGGTCTGGTACTGCCCGGACGGCCACGTGACGGTTGCCGAAGAGGCCCCCGCGGCGTGCGCCGAGTGCGGCTCGGCGGACCTCCGCCAGGACGAGGACGTGCTCGACACGTGGTTCTCGTCCGCCCTCTACCCGTTCGCGACCCTGGGCTGGCCGGACGAGACGCCCGAGCTTCGGGCCTACTACCCCGGCGACGTGCTCACGACCGCGCGGGACATCATCTTCCTGTGGGTCGCGCGGATGATGTTCGCGGGCCTCGAGCTGATGGGGGAGGACCCCTTCCACGACGTCGTCATCCATTCCTACCTCCTCAACCCCGACGGTCGCCGCATGGGGCGGACGCTCGGAACCGTCATCGATCCGGAGGAGGCGCTGGAGCCGTACGGGGCGGACGCGACCCGCTACGGACTGCTGAAGGTGACCTCCAGTCAGGATCCCCGCTTCTCCTTCGGCTCGATCGAGGAGGGGCGCAAGCTTGCCATCAAGCTCTGGAACGTCTCGCGGCTGATCCTCCAGCACGCGGGTGACGAGCGGCCTGCGGAGCGCCCGCGCGACCTCGAGGAGCGCTGGATCCTCGCGCGCCTGGACGCCGGTCGCAGCGAGCTCGAGGACTGCTTCGCGCGCTTCGACTTCGCGGCCGCGGTCAAGCTCCTGTACCGCCTGACCTTCGACGACTTCTGCGACTGGTACGCCGAGGCGATCAAGCCTCGCCTGTACGAGGGGGAGGCCGACGCGCGCGCGACTGCGCTCGCCGCGCTCGAGCGCCTGCTGAAGCTGCTCCACCCGGTGATGCCGCACGTGACCGAGGAGATCTGGTCGCAGTTCCACGATACGCGCCTGATCGTCGAGGCCTGGCCGGAGCCGGACGAGCGTTTCGCCGGCGACCTGGGGGCACTCGATCGCGTGCAAGAGCTTGCGCGGATCTTCCGCCGCAGCGCCGTGACGGTTCCGCTGGAGGGAGACGAGCGGCGAATCTTCGCCGCCGTCGTCAGGCCGGAGCGCGCCAAGGCCGACGGCGCGAACCTCGAGGCGGAGGTCACCCGGCTGCGGAGCGAGATTGACCGCGCCGAGGGGATGCTGGCGAACGAGCGCTTCGTACAGAACGCGCCGGGCGACGTCGTCGAGGCCGAGCGCGAGAAGCTGGAGCGTTACCGGCGCGAGCTCGACGCGCTTTCCGCCTGACGTGAGCGGAGAGCTCGAGTGGCTCGAGTCGCTCTCGCCGTGGCCGGAGGAGTTCGGCCTCGGCCGGATGAAGACGCTGCTCGCCGAGCTGGGTGAGCCGCAGCGCGCCTACCGCGCGATCCACGTCGTCGGCACGAACGGGAAGTCGACCGCGACCCGCCGGGCCGCCGCCTTCCTCCTGCGGGAGGGATTGGCCGTGGGCGCGTACACGTCGCCGCACGTGGCAGGCTGGAGCGAGCGGATCCAGGTGGGCGGCGAGGACGCCGGCCTCGAGCAGGCGCTGCGGCGCGTACGTCCTGGGGCCGAGCGGCTCGAGGCAACGCAGTTCGAGGTGCTGACGGCGGCCGCCCTGGCCGAGTTCGCCGCTGCCGAGGTCGACGTGGTGGTGGTCGAGGCGGGGCTCGGCGGGCGCCTCGACGCAACGAACGTCCTCGAGGCGGAGATCGTGGCGCTGACGAACGTCGCGCTCGACCACACCGATGTGCTCGGCGGCACGCGCGAGGCGATCGCCGCCGAGAAGCTCGCGGTCGTCCGGGCGGGGGCGACGGTCGTGCTCGGCGAGCCGGAGTGGGAGTCACACGCGCGCGCGCGAGGGGCCACGCGGGTCGTCCACGCGGACGACGTCGCTCGGGCGGCCGCCGAGGTGCTCCTGGGGCGGCCGCTCGAGGGCGAGGTCGAGATCGAGCTCGCGGGCCGCTTCGAGCTCGTCGGCGAGGACGTCTTCTCCGGCGCGCACAACCCGGCCGGGGTGGAGTGGCTGCTCGAGCGGCTGCCCCGGCGCGACTACGTCGTCCTCGCCTCGGTCCTCGTCGACAAGGACGCCGACGCGATCCTCGCCGGGCTCCGCCGCGCCGGCCGCACGCTCGTCGCCACCACCTCCCGCAGCGCCCGCGCGCTGCCGGCCGAGGAGCTCGCACGCCGCGCGGAGCCCTTCTTCGAACGCGTCGAGACCGCCGCAGATCCGGGCGACGCGCTCGCCCTCGCGCGCGAGCTGGCGGGCCAAGACGGGGCCGTCCTCGTCACCGGCTCGCTCTACCTGCTCGCGGACCTCAACGTCCGATTCCAGCGAATACCATGGGACAGTTCGGCGAGCGCCTGAGCGTCTTCGCGCTGGCCGTCGTCGTCGTCTTGGCGATCGTCGGCCTCGCGTTCGGCGCCGGCTACCTCGTCGGAAAGCTTCTCCTGTGAGGGAGGGCGTGTGGCCCCGGTAGCGGACAACGGACTCTTCGACTTCTTCAGCCACAGCACGTGGGCTGTCATCCGCAACCTGACGCTGTTCTTCGTGGCCGTCTTCTGGCTGTCGGTCGCGTTCTGGGTGTACAAGGACGCGCGGCGGCGGATCGAGGATCCGTGGCTCGTCGGGATGGCCGTCGTGCTCGGGCTCGTGCCGCCGTTCCTGGGCGCGCTCGTCTACATGCTCTTCCGCCCGCCCGAGTACCTCGAGGACGTGCGCGAGCGCGAGCTAGAGATGAAGGCGATGGAGCAGCGCCTTGCCCGGCGCGACCTGCACTGCCCGGTCTGCCGGGCCGAGGTCGATCCCGCCTTCCTCGTCTGCCCCGTCTGCACGACGCGCCTACGCCAGGCCTGCCGGAACTGCAAGGCCCCGCTCGAGGCGCTCTGGCAGGTCTGTCCCTACTGCGAGACGCCCATCGAACCGGCCGCGGTCGAGCAGCTCGGCCAGACGCAGGCGATCACGCCGCCTCGCCGCGAGCGCCGAGCCTAGGCGGTAGGCTCCGCCGCCGATGGCGGTGGAGCGGACACGCTACGCGTCTGGGTTCGCCGCAGATCGCGTGTCGCCGGGTCCTATTCGTCGTCCCGCATAAGCTTTGCCGGTGGCTGTCGAACGCACGTTGGTCCTGATCAAGCCTGACGCGATGCAGCGGCAGCTGGCGGGCGAGATTCTCGCGCGCTTCGAGCGGCGTGGGCTCGCGCTGCGGGAGGCGAGGCTCCTGCAGGTCGACCGGAACCTCGCGGAAACCCACTACGCCGAGCATGCCGAGAAGCCGTTCTACGGCGAGCTTGTCGAGTTCATCACGTCCGGTCCGACTCTGGCACTCGTCCTCGAGGGCGAGGGCGCGATCGCAGTGGTTCGCAAGACGATGGGGGCGACGGATCCGGCGGAGGCGTGCGCAGGGTCGATCCGCGGACAGTTCGCCCTGTCGATGCCGGACAACCTCGTGCACGGCTCGGACTCGCCGGAGTCGGCCGAGCGCGAGCTGCAGCTCTGGTTCGGTGACTAAGGCCTTCGCTTGCGATGCCGACCCCAGAGGCCGTGTCGGCTTTGCCGGCGCGGCCGTCTAACACACTGTCTCGGATGCAGAACGAGAGTGCACCTCATCGCGAATCCGGCTCTGAGCCGGACTACGTCGCCATCAACCGCGAGGAGTGGACTCGGGCGAACGCGGAATACACCGACGCGAGCGCCCGCGACTCCTGGGCGCAGGACGAGATTACCTGGGGCCAGTGGTCCCAGCCCGAGAGCGAGATTCGGATCCTGCCCGAGGTCACAGGCAAGGACGTGATCGAGCTCGGCTGTGGCACGGCGTACTTTGGGGCGTGGCTGAAGCGGGCCGGCGCGCGCCGCGTGGTCGGGGTCGACGTCACGCCTGCGCAGCTCGACACCGCTCGGCGGATGGATGCCGAATTCGGGCTCGGCCTGGAGCTGATCGAGGCGAACGCGGAGGACGTGCCGCTTCCTGACGGGTCGTTCGACCTCGCGTTCTCGGAGTACGGCGCGTCGATCTGGTGCGACCCCGCGCTCTGGATCGCCGAGGCGGTACGGCTCTTGCGGCCGGGCGGCGAGCTCGTCTTCATGCGAGGGACGACGTTGCGGATCCTCTGCTCTCCTGATGAGGGAAAGGTGGGCGAGCGCCTCGAGCGCCCGCAGAAGGGCCTCTATCGGTTGGACTGGGAGGAGGACGACGAGGCCGGCGTCGAGTTCCACCCAGGCACGGGCGACATGTTGGCGATCCTGCGAGCGAACGGCTTCGAGCTGGTCGATTTCCGCGAGCTCTTTGCCCCGGAGGACGCGGTCGACCACGAGTACTACTTCCACCTGCCGGTCGAATGGGCGAAGCGCTGGGCCGCGGAAGAGATCTGGCGCCTGCGTAAGCCCGGGTGAGCGCACCGCCCGCGCCGCCGTTGCTCCTCGCCTCGCGCTCGCCGCAGCGGCGGGCGATCCTCGAGCAGCTCGGGCTCCCGTTCGAGGTGGTCGCGCCGCGGTGGGAGGAGTTGGCAGGCGGCGAGCCGGCTGAGACCGTGCGGGCGAACGCGCGCGGCAAGGCGAGATCGGTCGCGGAGGACGCGGGAGAGCTACCGGTCCTCGGAGTCGATACCGAGGTCGTGCTGGACGGCCGGGTCTTCGGCAAGGCCGAGACTGCGGCCGAGGCGGAGGAGATGCTGGACACGCTGGCGGGGCGGACGCACGAGGTCGTCTCGGGGCTCTGCCTCGTCACGCCCGGGTGGGAGGAGGTCGAGCACGAGGTGACGCGCGTGACGTTCCGGCCGCTGGACGCGCGGGACCTGGCCGCTTACGTCTCGCTGAGCGAGTGGCGTGGCCGCGCGGGCGCCTACGCGGTCCAGGGCCGCGGCGCGGCGCTCGTCGAACGGATTGAGGGCGACTACCTGAACGTGGTCGGGCTCCCGGCGGCGCTGCTGGTCCGCCTGCTGGCCGAGCGCTTCGCGGGCGTCTACGGCTTCGGCTGACCTTCACAGAACGCCCGCAACGCGCGATCCTTGGCGTGATGCGGCAGCTCCCCACGGGAAGCGTCACCTTCCTGTTCACGGACATCGAGGGCTCGACGCGTCTGCTGCATGCCCTGGGAGAGCGGTACCCGCAGGTTCTCAACGACCACCGCCGGCTCCTCCGGGCCGCGTTCGAGCGACACTATGGCGTCGAGGTCGACACGCAGGGGGACAGCTTCTTCGTGGCCTTCGCCGACCCGCGCGGCGCACTCGCGGCCGCCGAGGAGGCCCAGCGCGCCCTGTCGAGCCATCCGTGGCCGGACGGCGAGACCCTGCGCGTCCGCATGGGCCTCCACACGGGCGAGCCCATCGTCGCCGACGGCCACTACGTCGGGATCGATGTTCACCGGGCGGCGCGCATCGCGGCCGCGGCGCACGGGGGCCAGGTGGTCGTGTCGGAGCGGACGACCGGGCTCGTCGAGAACGGCACGGCCACGCTCCGCGAGCTGGGCGGGCACCACCTCAAGGACCTACCCGAGCCCGAGCGGCTCTTCCAGCTCGTCGCCGAGGGCCTCCCGAGTAGCTTCCCGCCGCTCCGGGTGCACGAGGAGACGATCGAGGCGGCGGGCCTTCCGGATTATTCGCTGCCGCCGGCCGACGTGCCCTGCCCGTACAAGGGGCTGCTCCCCTTCGAGCCCGAGGACAGCGAGCTGTACTTCGGTCGCGAGCAGCTCGTGGAGGAGCTTGCCGGGCGGCTCGAGCAGTCGAGCTTCCTCGCGGTCGTTGGCCCCTCGGGAAGCGGGAAGTCGTCGCTCGTGCGGGCAGGCCTCGTGCCCGCGCTTCGACGTACGTCGGGCCACGACCCCTCGCCGGCGATCTTCTCTCCGGGCCCGCACCCGCTCACACAGCTGGCCGATGCGAGCGAGGCTTCGCTGCTCGTCGTCGACCAGTTCGAGGAGGTGTTTACGCTCACGCGCGACGAGGACGAGCGGCGGTCGTTCGTCGACGCGCTCCTCGACGCCGCCGGGCGCGGAGCCTGGGTCGTGATCGCGCTTCGCGCGGACTTCTACGGCCACTGCGCGTCGTACGCCCGGCTCGCCTCCGCGCTCGAGCGCAACCAGGCGCTCGTCGGGCCGATGAGCGAGGAGGAGCTGCGCCGTGCGATCGAGCGGCCCGCCGAGCAGGCCGGCCTCGTGCTCGAGCCCGGCATGGTCGAGGCCATCCTGCGGGACGTCGTCGGTCAGCCCGGTGCGCTGCCGCTGCTGTCGCACAGCCTGCTCGAGACCTGGAGGCGCAGGAGCGGCCGCATGCTGACCCTGATCGGCTACCTGCAGTCGGGCGGTGTGCAGGGAGCGATCGCGCAGACGGCCGAGTCGGTCTACCGCGACGCCCTCTCC
>JBKPFI010000319.1:0-20542 GCA_046728775.1 Actinomycetota bacterium
TCCTCACCCTCTACGTGCAGGAGGTGCTGGGCTGGTCCGCGCTGGAGACCGGAGTGACCTTCCTGGCGACGGCAGGGACGACGGTCATCTGGGCAGGCGTCGCGCAGGCGCTCACGACCCGCTTCGGCCCGATGCCGGTGATCGTCATCGGGCTGCTCGTCCTCGCCACGGCCCTGGGCGGGTACACGCAGATCCCGGTCGACGGTCACTACTGGCCGGACCTGCTTCCGGCCTACATCACGTTCGCCCTCGGCCTTGCGTTCGCGTTCGTGCCGGTGACGATCGCCGCACTTGCCCAGGTGGCTCCGCGCGAGGCCGGGCTGGCGTCCGGTCTGATCAACACGAACCAGCAGATCGGCGGGGCGATCGGCGTGGCCGTCGCCTCGACGATCTTCATCTCGCATTCGAAGGACCTGCTGAAGACCGGCCACTCGCCGGCGGAGGCGCTCACCTCCGGCTTCCAGTGGGCCTTCTGGGCGCTGATCGCGGTCGCGCTCGCAGGCGCGCTGGTCGGGTTCGTGCTCCTGCGCGGGACGAAGGTCGAGGTGACCGAGGGCGAGCCGGTCCGCGCGCCTGCCTAGCCCACGGATTACGCTTCGCCCGTGGGGCGCGAGTATCCGACGCTGCTCGAGCTAGTCGGCAACACGCCGCTCGTGAAGCTTCAGAACGTCGTTCCCCAGGGCAGCGCGACCGTCCTCGCGAAGCTCGAGTTCCTCAGCCCGGGCGGGTCGATCAAGGATCGGATCGCGATCACGATGATCGAGCAGGCCGAGCGCGAGGGGAAGCTCAACCCCGGCGGCACGATCGTCGAGCCGACCTCCGGCAACACCGGTACCGGGCTTGCGATCGTCGCGGCGCTGAAGGGCTACCGCTGCATCTTCACGATGCCCGACAAGATGAGCCGCGAGAAGATCTCGCTGCTCAAGGCCTTCGGCGCCGAGGTGATCGTCTGCCCGTACGCCGTCGAGCCGGAGTCGCCTGAGAGCTACTACTCGGTCTCCGACCGGCTGGCGGAGGAGATCCCGGGCGCCTACAAGCCCGACCAGTACCGCAACGAGGCGAACCCCCGCGCGCACTACGAGACGACCGGCCCGGAGATCTGGGAGCAGACCGGCGGCGAGCTCGACGCGCTCGTGATCGCAGTCGGCACGGGCGGCACGATCACCGGCGCCGCCCGCTACCTGAAGGAGCAGAGCCCCGACGTGACGATCGTCGGCGCCGACCCGGAGGGCTCGATCTACACCGCGGGCGAGAAGCAGCATCCCTACCTGGTCGAGGGCATCGGCGAGGACTTCTACCCCGAGACCTTCGACCGCTCGGTGGTCGACCGCTGGGTCACCGTCTCCGACCGCGACTCGTTCCTGACGGCACGGCGGCTCGCCCGCGAGGAGGGCCTGCTCGTCGGCGGCTCCGGCGGGACGGCCGCGTGGGCCGCCGTCGAGATTGCGAAGGAGCTCGGCCCCGGCAAGACCGTCGTCACGGTCTTCCCCGACGGCGGCCGGGCCTACCTGTCGAAGTTCTACGACGACAACTACCTGATCGAGCTCGGCTTCCTCGAGCGCCGCGAGCCGGCGCCGAAGGTCGCGGAGGTGCTGCACTTCAAGCACCGCGACGCGCCGGAGCTGCCGGAGCTCGTGACGATCGAGTCGCACGAGAAGGTAGGGGCCGCGATCGACCTGATGCAGCAGTACTCGATCTCGCAGCTGCCCGTGATGCGCCACGACGGCGGTGGCTCGCTCGCGGACGTCGTCGGCTCGCTGCAGGAGCGCGGGCTGCTCGATCTCGTCTTCCGGAATCCCGATGCGCTGAACGAGGAGGTGGCGGCCGCGATGCAGCCGCCGCTCGCAGCGGTCGAGGCCGACGAGTCGCTCGACGAGGTCTTCGCTGCGCTCAGCGGCGGCAGCCCTGCGGTCGTGGTGGCGACCCGCGGCCGGCCGACAGGCATGCTCACCCGCTCCGACCTGCTCGAGTACCTCGCGCACGGCCGGAGCAACTCCAAGTGACCGAGCGGCTCGAACAGCTGCTGCGCGCCGCGTTCCCCGATGACGCGGTCGCGGTCGAGGACCGCACCGGCGGCGGCGACCACGTCCAGGTCACCGTCACGAGCAGGCGGTTCGATGGTCTGTCGCTGGTCGAGCAGCACCAGCTCGTCTACGACGCCCTCGCGGCACTGCTCGCCGATGGCACCCTTCACGAGTTGCGGATCAAGACCAAGGGGAGCGAATGACCGAGCTACAAAACCAGATCAGGGAGATCATCGAGACCGAGGACGTGGCGCTGTTCATGAAGGGGACGCCGCAGTTCGTGATGTGCGGCAACTCGCACCGCGCCCTCGAGGCGTTGCGCCGCGCGGGTGCGCCGGTGACGGCCGTCGACATCCTCCCCGACCCACGCATCCGGCAAGAGCTCTCGGCGCTCTCCGGCTGGCCGACGATTCCGCAGGTCTTCGTGCGAGGCGAGCTGGTGGGCGGCGCCGACATCGTCGAGGAGCTCGAGCAGACCGGGGAGCTCGAGCGGACGCTGCAGGAGAAGCTCGGGCCCGAGTACCGGACGGGCGAAGAGCGGGTAGTCGCCGTCGCCTGACATGGCGGTGAACCCGTTCAGCTAGGCCGTGGCGGCCTGACCGCGTGCCTGGCGGGCGGGTGTGTCGCGCTCGCGCTGGGCATGGCGGCATCGTCGGCCACCTCTTCGGCTCCCTCCTTCGCCGGCCCGAAGGCGTACAAGGCGGGAGCCGACCCCCAGCGCGTCGCGATCGCGGACCTGAACAACGACGCGAGGCCGGATCTCGCCGTCACGGCGGTGAACCACACCAGTGTCACGGACACCGTCTCGGTCCTCACCAACATCGGTAGAGGGGACTTCCACCGCAGCGAGACGTACAAGCTCGGGAAGGGCCCGGAGTCGCTCGCCGCTGCCGACCTGAACGGCGACGGGTGGGTGGACGTGGCGATCGCCGACGTCTCCTCGGACACCGTCTCGGTGCTTCTGAACGCGCGCAGCGGCGCTTTCCGGCCGAGACGCGACTACCAGACCGGCGGCAGCCCGCAGGGGCTCGCGGTCGCCGACCTCAACGGCGACTTCTGGCCGGACCTCGCGGTCGCGAACTGGTACTCGAACAGCGTCTCGGTGCTCCTCAATCGCGGCGACGGCACCTTCGCGGCCAGCCGCGACTACGCGGCGGGAACCCATCCGAACCGGTTCGTCGTCACCGACCTGAACGGCGACGGGCGGCCGGACCTCGCAGCAGCGGCGGCGTTCGGCGATTCGTTCTCCGTGCTCCTCAACCGCGGCGACGGGAGCTTCGGGCCGAGGCGCTCCTATCCCGTCGGGACGCTCGACCGGCTCGCGTTCGGCGATCTGAACGGGGACGGCCGGCCCGAGGCGGCCACCACGAACGGCACGAACGCCCTGTCGGTCTCGCTGAACGGCGGCGACGGCGCGTTCGCCGCGCCGCGCGAGTACCCGACGGGGAAAGGCTCGAGGGAGCTCGCAATTCGAGACCTGAACGGCGACGGGAGGGCCGATCTCGCGACCGCGAACGACGCCGGGACCGTCTCGGTGCTCCTCAACAACGGCGACGCGACCTTCGCCGGCCGGCGCGACTACCGGACGGCACGCGATCCGGTGGCGCTCGTGGTCGCGGACCTCGACCGCGACGGCTCGTCGGACCTCGTCACGGCAAATCGCGCGGGCCTCGCCGAGAACACCGTCACCGCGCTCGCCAACCGAGGCGACGGCAGCTTCCTGGCCAGGAACTACGAGGCGGCACTGGGGCCGTCGGACCTTGCGGTCGGTGACCTGAACCGCGACGGCCTGCCGGAGCTGGTGACGGCGAACGACGCGCCGAATGCGGTGTTCGTCCTCGCGAACGCCACAGGACGCTGCGGCGTCCCGAAGGTGCGGCGCGAGATGCTAGCCGCGGCGAGGCGGGAGATCTCGCGAGCGAACTGCCGCGTGGGCCGGATCAGGCGCGCCTACTCCCGCTTCAGGCGAGGCCGCGTGCTGCGGCAGCGGCCCACGAGCGGCGCCGTGCTCCCGGCCGGCGGAGCGATGAGCCTCATCGTCAGCCGCGGCCGGAGGCACTAGCTCCACAACTAGGGGGTTTGACGGAACACCACCGAGGCCCTCGGGCCGCGCTGCTCGCCCCGAGGCCGCGTCCTCAGTCGCGCCCGTACCATTCATGTACGAACGCTCCCTGCGTCCTTTCCTCGGAACGAGCATCGCACCCCGAGAGCGAGCGGCGTCCCGCCAAACCCCCCTAGAATCGAAGCGTGGAGTTCGAGACCCGCGCCATCCACGAGGGGCAGGAGCCGGATCCCGCGACCGGCGCCGTAACGGTGCCGATCTACCAGACGTCGACCTTCGTGCAGGACGCGGTCGGCGAGCACAAGGGCTACGACTACGCCCGCGTCTCGAACCCGACCCGCACCGCGCTCCAGCTCTGCCTCGCGTCGCTCGAGGGCGCGGAGCACGGCGTTGCCTTCTCGTCCGGCCTCGGCGCGACGACGACCATGATGCACCTGCTCAGCCCGGGTGACCGCGTCGTCGCGGTGGCTGACGTGTACGGGGGCGTCTACCGGATGTTCTCGCAGGTGTACGAGCCCAAGGGCTGGGAGTTCACGTGGGTGCCGGCCGAGGAGATCAACGCCGGCCTCGCGGAGCACCTCGACGAGCGTACGCGGATGGTCTGGCTCGAGACGCCGACGAACCCGCTGCTGAACATCGTCGACATCCGCGCCGCGGCGACCGCGGCGCACGAGGCGGGGGCGCTGGTAGTCGTCGACAACACGTTCGCCTCGCCGTACCTGCAGCAGCCGCTCTCGCTCGGGGCCGACGTGGTGCTGCACTCCACGACGAAGTACCTCGGCGGCCACTCCGACCTCGTCGGCGGCTTCGTCGCCACGAACGACCCGACGGTTGCCGAGCGCCTCTACTTCCTGCAGAAATCGCTTGGTGCGGTGCCGGGGCCCTTCGACTCCGGGCTCGTCCTGCGGGGCCTCAAGACGCTCGCGGTGCGGATGCGCAAGCACTGCGAGAACGCCTACGCGATCGCGGCGTTCCTGGAGCGCCACCCGCGGATCGAGCGCGTGCTCTACCCCGGCCTCCCGTCGCATCCGGGCCACGCCATCGCCGCGCACCAGATGCGCGACTTCGGCGGGATGGTCTCGTTCCTCGCGGAATCGGAGGAGGAGGCGGTCGGGCTCTGCGCGCGGACGAAGATCTTCAAGCTCGCCGAGAGCCTCGGCGGCGTAGAGAGCCTGATCGAGCATCCGGCGCGGATGACCCACGCCTCGACCGCGGACGCGCCCTTCGCGGCCCCGCCGAACCTCGTGCGGCTGTCAGTCGGGCTCGAGTCGGCGGAGGACCTGCTTGCCGACCTCGAGGTCGCCCTCGTGCGGTCGGCTGCCGCCGCCGGCGCCTGAGACCACCCCCGGCGGCGCGCCGGCGCCACGTTTGACGCCTGGCAACCGAGATGGCGGGGCCCGACTTCGCCTCGCCCCCCGCTAGCATCGCAGCGTGCCCGAGCCGCTCGATCTGCGCCACCTCGGGCACGAGCGCGTCATCGGCTGCTACCTGCTCGAGACCGACGACGGCCTCGCGCTGCAGGACTGCGGGCCTGCGACCTGCGTCCCCGAGCTGAAGGCCCGCCTCGCGGAGCGCGGGCTCGAGCTACGCGACCTGCGCCACCTGCTGCTCTCGCACATCCACCTCGACCACGCAGGCGCGGCGGGCGTGCTCGTCCGCGAGCACCCGGAGCTCCAAGTTCACGTCTCGGAGGTCGGCGCACCGCACGTCATTGACCCCGAACGCCTCGAGCGAAGCGCGCGGCGACTTTACGGCGACGACTTCGAGCGGCTTTGGGGCGAGCTCGCGCCGGTCCCGGGCGAGAACGTCCACGAGGTCGGCGACGGCGTGCTGGGGCTCGACTGCTTCCCCTCGCCCGGTCACGCCTGGCACCACGTCTGCTACCTCGACGGCGACGGCATCCTCTACGCGGGCGATGCGGCCGGGGTGCGGATCCAGCCGCGCGCGTTCGTGCTGCCGCCGACGCCCCCGCCCGAGCTCGACCTCGAGGCCTGGGAGCAGACGATCGACGGGATCGCCGCCCGCGGGCCCCGGCGCCTGGCGCTGATCCACTTCGGCGTCACGGAGGACGTCGAGCGCCACCTCGCGGAGCTCCGCCGCCGGCTGCGCGAGTGGGCCGAGCGCGTCCGCGACGGCGCCTCGGAGGAGCAGTTCGAGGTCGCGGCTGAAGCCGACCTCGGCGGCGACCGCGCTGCCTACGAGCAGGCGATGCCGTTCTGGCAGTCCTATGCCGGGCTGAAGCGCTACTGGGAGAAGCGCGCTGCCTGATCTCGGCCCGCTTGCCGAGCGGGAGTTCCGGCTTCTCTTCCTCGGCCGCATCGTCTCCTTCGTCGGGACCTCGTTCGCGAACATCGCGCTCGCCTTCGCAGTGCTCGACCTGACCGGCTCGAAGGCGGACCTCGGCTACGTCCTCGCCGCGCGGACGGTGCCGATGGTGCTCTTCCTGCTCGTCGGCGGGATCTGGGCCGACCGGCTGCCCCGCCACCACGTTATGGTCGTCTCGAACGTCCTCTCCGGGGCGAGTCAGGCGGCCGTCGCAGCGCTGCTCTTCTCAGGCCACGCCCGGATCTGGCAGCTCGCGGTCCTCGCGGCTGTCAACGGAGCGAGCAGCGCGTTCTTCTTCCCGGCCTCGAGCGGGATCGTTCCGCAGACCGTTCCCGAGCGCCTCCTGCAGCAGGCCAACGCCGTGCTGAGGCTCGGCCTGAACGGATCGGTGATCGTCGGCGGAGCCGCCGCCGGCTTCGTCGTCGCCGCTACCAGTCCCGCGACGGGGATCGCCGTCGATGCCGCAACGTTCTTCGCCGCAGCCGCGCTGATTGCCCTGATGAGGGTCCCCTCGAGGTTGCACATGCCCTCGTCGAACTTCCTCGCCGACCTCGCGCTCGGCTGTCGCGAGTTCAGGGGCCGAGCCTGGCTGTGGGCGATCGTGCTCCAATTCGGGTTCGTCAACGCCGTGCTGCAGGGCTCGGAAGGGGTGCTCGGCCCTGCGGTCTCGAAGACCCACTACCACGGCGCGGCGGGTTGGGGCCTGATCGGTGCGGCGCAGGCGGTCGGCCTGCTCGCCGGCGGCGCGCTCCTACTGCGGCTTCGTCCGCGGCGGATGCTGCTCGTGGCGACGCTCGGGTTCCTCCTCTCGGTGCCGCTTCTGTTCGGGCTCGCCGTGCCCGTGCCACTCCCCGCGGTGTTAGTGCTCGGCTTCGTCGCGGGAATCGGGGTGGAGACGTTCGGCGTCCTCTGGGACACGACGATGCAGCAGGAGATCCCGCAGGACCGGCTCTCGCGCGTCTACTCCTACGACGCGCTAGGGTCGTTCGCGCTCATCCCGCTCGGGCTCGCGGCAGCCGGGCCGGTAGCGGAGGCCGTGGGCACGCGCGTGACGCTCGTGGCCGCCGGCCTGATCAGCCTGACCGCGACGCTGGCGGTGCTCGTCGTCGACGACGTCCGCAACCTGCAGCGTCGGCAGCCGCTCGAAGTGCGGGAGCCCACGCTCGAGGGCGCGGCGTGATGCATCCCGCCGAGCTCGGCGAGCTCGAGGCGTTCCGGGACCTGTACGCGGCTGCGCCCCGCCGACCTGGGCGCGGGAGCCCGCGAGATCGACGGGGTGCGCTCTGTCTACGGCTGGAGGCGGCTCCGACGTCTGCGATGTTCAACCGCGCGCTCGGTCTCGGGCCGCGCGGGCCGGCGACCGAGCGGGCGCTGGACGAGATCGCGGCCTTCCTGGTCCGGCGTCGGCTGGTGCGTCGCGCTCGCACCCCAGGCCGAGCCGCCGGAGCTTCGGCCCTGGCTCGCGAGCCGCGGCTTTGCCCCCGGTTACGGCTGGACGAAGTACGTCCGCGGCGTGCACGAGCTGCCCCGGCCGCGAACGGAGCTGCGCGTGGAGCGCGTCGGCCGCGACCTCGCCGACGCCTTCGCCGAGGCGTTCCTACGCCGAGCCGGGCTCGAGCCGCAGTACGTCCGCGTCAACTACCTCAGCTCACCCGAGGCGGACACCTCGGGGACGAGGACCTAGGAGGAGTCGATTGAAGGGCTTCAGGTACTTCATGCGCAACTTCACAGCGACCGCTGTCAAGGAGCACCTGCGCTCCCAGCTCGAGGACACGGGCGGCAAACCGGAGCTGACCCCGAAGGAGGTCGAGCTCGTGCGCTTCATCCGCGAAGGCTCGGCCGACTGGGCCGGCGCCATGCGGCGCGACCAGGAACGCGCCTAGGGCAGGATTCCGGCGACCGCCGTGAACGCTCCGTTGATGCTGCCGGAGAGCAGCATCAGGCTGCCGGCGACCACGAGGGTGATGACCGCCAGCACGACCCCGTACTCGGCCATGGTCTGGCCGCGTGCGTCTTCGAGACGAGCAACGAGCTTCCGCATGGGTGGCTCCTTCAAATAGCGGCAGGAGTCAGGTGCATCGGAACGCGCGGCGAAGAAGTGGATCCCTCGACCAAGGAAGGCCCGTCTACCGCCTTGTCGCGATCGCGTCCTCGAACGCACGCTCGTAGTCGCCGACCATGCGCTCCGGGGCGAAGCGCTCCTCGACGTAGCGTCGGCACTCGAGCGGATCGAGCGAGTCGGCGCGGTCCAGCGCGGCCGGGATCTGCGTCCAGCGCTCGACGATCACGCCGCTGCGCCCGTCCTCGATCACCTCCGGGACCGCGCCGTGCCCCGTCGCCACGACGGGCGTCCCGCACGCCATCGACTCGATCATCACCAGGCCGAACGGCTCCTCCCACTCGATCGGGAACAGCGTCGCGCGCGCGTTCTGCAGTAGCTCGACCTTCGCGCCGTGCTTGACCTCGCCCAGGTACTCGATCCCGTCGCCGAGGTGCGGCTCGACGAACTCGGCGAAGTACTCGCGCTCGCGCGCCTCGCGCACCTTCCCGGCGAGCTTCAGCGGGAGGCCGAGCTCCATCGCCACGGCAATCGCCCGGTGGGGGCCCTTCTCGTGGTTCATCCGCCCGAGGTAGAGCAGGTAGTCGCCGGGGTGCGGGTGGCAGGGGTAGTGCTCGAGGTCGAGCGCGTTCGGGATGTTCGCGACCCAGTTGAGGTCTGGCTTCGGGCGCCGCTGGTTGAGCGAGAGCGAGATCAGGCCGACGCTCGGCGCGACGCGGCCGATCGACTCGTAGACCTGTCCGGGCTCGCCGTCGAGCGGTCCGTGGACGGTGTGTACGACCGGCGTCTCCACGAGCTCGCCGAGCACCGCACCAAGCGGTCCGGTGTGGTCGTTGATCACGTCGAAGTCGCCCGCGCGTTGGAGCGCCGCGAGCACGTGTCGCAGCTCCGGCACCGAGCGGCCGATCAGCTCGCTCGGCGCGTGCTCGTAGATCGCCGAGAGCGTCGCCTTCGTACGCGAGTCTCCCGAGGCGAAGAGCGTCACCTCGTGCCCCTGCGCCACGAGGCCGTCCGCTAGGAGCGAGACGATCCACTCGATCCCGCCGTAGCCCGTCGGCGGAACCGGGAACCAGGGCGGGCTGAGAATCGCGATTCTCACAAGCGACACCTCATGCTTCCTCCACCATCACGCGGCCGTGCTCGACGCGCACGTCCCACTGGCGGTCGAAGGCGCGGATGCCTGCGAGCCGCAGCGAGCGGCCCGCCCAGGAGGGCAGCTCCTCCGGCGCCCGCGTGACCAGCTGGTGCCGCCGCCGGTCAGGTTCGAGCCCGAGCAGGACCTGGAGCAGCAGGACCGGCGTACCTGCAGCCCAGGCCTGCGGGCGCGCCGCGGTCGGGTAGGCGATCGGGAACGGCGTCTCGGCGCGCGGGAGGCCCGCGAAGACCTCCGGCAGCTGGTAGTCGAAGTACGAGGACGCCCCGAGCATCCGGCGCACGATTCGCTGCGCCTCGGGCCAGCGCGCGCTCCGTGCGAGGCCGTGCGCGATCAGCGAGTTGTCGTGCGGCCAGACCGTGCCGTTGTGGTACGCGAGCGGGCTGTAGCCGGCGTCGCCGGTCGACATCGTCCGCACGCCCCAGCCCGACCACAGCTCGTCGCTCATCAGCCGGTCGGCGACGGCGTCGACGCGGTCGCTCGGGACGATCCCGCTCCAGAGCAGGTGCCCGATGTTGGAGCAGAGCGAGTCGACTTGACGCTTCGCGCCGTCGAGTGCCAGCACGTAGTAGCCGCCGCGCTCGGAGCTCCAGAACCGCTCGTTGAACGCGCGCCGCAGCTCCTCGGCCTCGCGCTCGAGCCGCTCGGCGAGCGGGCGGTCGCGCCAGACCTCCCGCTCGATCTCGGCCGTGCGCAGCTTCGCGTCGTAGACGTAGCCCTGCACCTCGACGGGCGCGATCGGCGGCTCTGCGAGCGCGCCGTCACGGAAACGCTGCGAGTCACCGGAGTCCTTCCACGACTGGTTCTCGAGGCCGCGCGGGGTGCGCCGCTCGTACTCGACGAAGCCGTCGCTGTCGCGGTCTCCGTACTCGTCGATCCAGCGCAGCGCCGCGAGCGCCGGCTCCCGCAGCTCGCGCACGAAGGCGGAGTCGTCGGTCCAGCGCCAGACCTCGGAGAGCAGCACGAGGAAGAGCGGGGTCGCGTCGACGGTGCCGTAGTAGGTGCGGAACCATTTCTGCGCGGCCTTGCCGGCGCGCAGCTCGTGGACGACCTTTCCCGGCTCTGCGTCGACGTCCGGGTTGTCGTCGCGGGCCTGCAGCTCGGCCAGCACCTCGAGCGCCGTGCGGGCGAGCTCCGGCCCGAAGAGCAGCGTCTGCAGGCACGTGATCAGCGTGTCGCGCCCGAAGACGGTCATGAACCACGGCATCCCGGCGGCGGGCATGCGGCCCGTCCTGCCGGCGCCTCGCATGCGCAGCGAGGCCAGGTCGGAGACCGACTGGAAAAACGAGCGGCCGATCAGGTCCCAGTCCGCGCGTATCTGCGGCACGCGCAGCTGCCACGCGGCGAGCGACTCGCGCACGCGCGTGAGCTCCTCGCCGAAGCGCCGCTCTGCCATGCGCGGAGTGACCGAGTCGCCGTCGATCGAGGCGAGGATGTCGAGCCGCAGCTCCCAACGCTCGCGTGCCTCGAGGTCGAGCCGGTAGACGACTTTCCCTTCGGACACCTCCCCGCGCTGCGAGAGGATCACCTGCGTGCAGGCCAAGCCGTCGCTGCCGTCCTCCTTGAGCACGAACTGGTTGTGGTCGTCCTCGTACTGCCCCGCGACCGGCCCAGGCAAGGGCCGCGCACGGGTCGGGTCACCGAGCGCGAAGTCGTGCTCCTTGACCGAGAGGATGTCCGCGAAGTCGGTGCCGAGCTCGAGTGCGACCTCACATGTGAGCGGCTCCATGCTCTGGTTCTGCACGGTGATCGTGTCCTGCATGCCGTCGCCCACGAAGCGCTGGCGGACGATCGAGAGCGAGTCCTGCGGCAGGCCGCCCGCGAGCGGGTTGCGAAGGAAGAAGGCGGCGGAGAAGTACTCGACCTTCCCCGATGAAAGCAGCAGCGGCTTGGCGCCATTGACGGTCATACGCAGGAGGGAGAGGAAGCGCGTGTCGTCGGCGAAGAGCCCCTGCGTCTCGCCGTCGATGTCGCCGCGCTCGTCGCAGATGCAGAAGGTCGAGCCTTCGAGGATGGTGAGGGGCATCTAGTTAGTGCGGAAGATCTTGACGGGGGTCGACTGGGCTAGCGCCTTGATCACGAGCTCGTCGATGTTCACATGCTGCGGCCGCGTGAGCGCGAACAGCACACACTCGGCCACGTCCTCGGGGCGGACCGGCTCGACGTTCGCGTAGACCGCCTTCGCCTTGTCCTCGTCGCCGCGGAAGCGGACGCGCGAGAAGTTGGTCTCGACGAGGCCCGGGTCGACCGTCGTGAGGTGGATCGGCCGGCCGAGCAGGTCCTCGCGGAGCGCATAGGTGAAGCCGCGCACCGCGAACTTCGAGGCGACGTAGACGGCGGCGTTCTCGTAGGGCTGCCGTCCCGCGATCGAGCCGAGGTTGACGACGTGGCCGCCGTCGCGGATGTGCGGGAGGCAGAGGCGCGTCATTCGCAGGAGCCCGTGGACGTTCGTCTCGAGCACGAGCTCCTCGTCGGCCTCGGTGCTCTCGTCGAACGGCTCGCGGCCGAGCCCGAGGCCCGCGTTGTTGACGAGGATGTCCAGGCCCCCGAGCTCGCTAACGGCTTCGGCGACGAAGCGCTCGCAGCTCGCGGGGTCGGTGACGTCGAGCTCGAGCGCCACCTCGGTCTCGAGCTGCTCGACACGGCGGGCGCCGCCGGCCACCCTGGCTCCCGCGTCCGCGAGGGCTCGCGCGGTGGCCGCGCCGATCCCGCTCGAGGCGCCGGTGACGATCGCCGTCTTGCCCTCGAGGCCCGCCACTGGCTGAGCTTAAGGCTAATCACGCCCGAGAGGGCCTTTCCTCGTTGAACCAAGACGGTGCGTCGGACGGCCCCGCCGGGCAAGCCGCGCGGCCTCTTGCTCGGCGCCGCCGAGTCGGCGCCTCAGGACCGCGCCAGCGGGAGTCCACCCTGGGGCACCCGCGCCGGCCCGTGCTCGACTTGCAGCGTCGAGTGGGCGAGGCCGAAGCGCTCGCGCAGGAGGTCGGCGAGCTCCTGGCGGATGCCGTGGCAGTCGGCGCCGGGCTCCACGAGGACGTGCGCCGAGAGCGAGGGAAAGCCGCTGCCGACCGTCCACACGTGCAGGTCGTGGACCTCGGTCACGTGGGGGACCGCGAGCATGGTTTCGGCGATCTCGTGCGGCTCGCGGGGTGCTACCTCGAGCAGGATCCGCGTGGACTCGCGCAGGAGGACGAAGCTCGACCAGAAGATGAGCGCCGCCACGACGAGACTCGCGAGGGGGTCGAAACGGTCCCAGCCGGTCGCCAGCACGAGCGCTCCCGCGACGGCCGTTCCCGCGAAGGCGGCGAGGTCGGTGGCCACGTGCAGGAAGGCGCCGCGGACGTTGAGGCTCTCGCGGCTCGGTCGGGCCAGCAGAGCGGTCGCGGCGAGGTTCACCGCGATCCCGACGAGCGCGACCACGAGAACGATCCCGCCTCGCACCTCGGGCGGTTCGATCAGCCGGCCGACGGCCGTGTAGACGATCACGACGCCGACGACGAGCAGGGTGATGCCGTTGATCTGCGCGGCCAGGATCTCGAGTCGCCGGTAGCCGAACGTCCACCGGCCCCGGGCCGGACGGAGCGCGAACGAGGCCGCGGCAAGGGCCAGCGCCAGCGCCGCGGCGTCCGTGAGCATGTGTCCCGCGTCCGCGAGCAGGGCCAGCGACCCGGCGAGGACGCCGAAGACGACCTCGCCGGCCATCAGCGCGAGGATCAGCGCGAAGGCGAGCGCCAGCGGCCGGCGCGCGTCCGTCTGGTGGTGGTGCGAGTGACTCACGTCCCAATTCTCGCCGCCGCGATGCGCTCCGGCGGGGTCGGGTGCGTGAACAGCAGCACGTAGAGGAACGGCGGCGGGTCGAGATCGGCGAGGTTGGCGAGCGCGAGGCGCCGGTGCATCTCCTCCATCGCCGCCCCGTTGGCCGTGAGCTCGAGCGCGAAGCGGTCGGCGGCGCGCTCCCAGCGACGCGAGAGCCAGGTCTCCCACGGCAGCGCGAGCAGCTCGAGCAGCCAGAGCACGAGCAGGACGAGCGGCACGATGCGCGGGTCGCCGGGGCCGTCCGCACCCGCCGCGGCCACGAGCCCGTCCCAGGCGAAGACGACCCGCAGCGCCAGCACCGCCGCTGCCGCGCCGGCCATTGCTAGCAGCGTCCCGATCGCGACGTGCCGGAAGCGCCGGTGCCCGAGCTCGTGCGCCACGACGCCGCGCAGCTCTCCGACCGGCGACTCCTCCAGCAGCGTGTCGAAAAGGACGAGCCGCCGCGTCGGCCCGAGGCCCGAGACATACGCGTTGTGCTTACGTGTCCGCCTGCTCGCGTCCGCCACGAGGATCGTGCGCACCGGCACCCGCGCCCGCTCCGAGAGCTCGCGCAGGTCGTGCGCCAGCGTGGCATCCGGGAGCGGCCAGAAGCGGTTGAAGAGCCGCTCGAAGAGCAGCGGCGCGAGCAGGCTCAGCACGAGCGTCAGCAAGGCCGCCGCCGGAGCCGCCACCGCCGGCCACCACTCCGGCCACACCCGGGCCGACCAGACCAAGCCCAGCAGACCGACGCCGGTCAACACCGCGCCCAGGCAGAGCCCCTTCGCCACGTCGAGGAGCCACCCGCCCAGCGTCTGCGTCGAGAAGCCCCAGCGCCGCTCGTGGGCCCAGCCGCGCCAGGCCGAGAGCGGCAGGCGCACGAGCGTCGACACGCTGAGCACCAAGGCCACCAGCTCGAGCGTGCGCGCCCACCACGGCCCGCCGGTCGCGTCCCAGATCCAGTCGCCGGGCGGCCGGAAGGCAACCGCGGCGAGCACGCCGAGCTGCAGCGCCCAGTCGATCCCGAGCGCCAGATACAACGGCCGGTGGTACCTTCGCGCGCGCTCGATTTCCGCTGCTGCAAACAGATCCGAAGCATTCACGTCGAAGTACGTGAGCTTAGTGACATCTACACTGCGGAAATGGGCGCGGCTCCGGCGGTAGGCACGCTCTCCACAGAGGAATCCCGCGAGCTGAGCAACCAGTGGCGGGCGCTCCGGCGTGCGGCGACGGCCGTCGCCCTGATCTCGAGCCCCGCGCTCTTCATCTGGCTCCACAAGATGGAGGGGCATTCGGTCGGGTGGTCGCTCGTGTTCACGATCGTGGCCGTCGCGGCCTTCCGCGGGCTCCTCGACCTGATCTTCCACCGCTTCATCGCGTGGCCGAGCCTCTTCGGCGTCGACAGCGAGAGGCTGCGCGAGGAGGACGTGGTCGCCCGGCGACGCGTTTGGTTCTGGCGTTACTGGTACCGGATCGGCTTCGCCGTCCTGCTCTTCGTCGTTGCGCTCTACCTCGTGCGCGTCCTTGCCGATGGCGCCGGCTCAACCACCCTCGTAGACACGGCGCAGGACACGTTCTCGTGGTTCTGGAAGCACATCCTCACGTCGCCGACGTTCTGGACGCAGGTGGCGATCCTGCCGCTGTTCTTCCTGATCAACTTCGTGATCCTCTTCGGGCCCCTGATGGCGATGGGCGTCAGCCAGATCCGCGGTTTCGAGCCGGGCGACGCGGACTGGGGCGTGAAGCTCCGCGACGTCCGCGGACAGGCAGAAGCGAAGGAAGAGGTGCGGCGCGTCGTGAGCCTCTGGCAATCGGGCGAGGCGTTCGAGCAGGCCGGCGGCCGGCGCGAGCGAGGGCTGCTCTTTCTCGGTGCGCCCGGCACCGGGAAGACGATGCTCGCAAAGGCGATCGCGACGGGCTTCAACTCTCCGATCGTGACCGTGCCGGGCTCCGGCTTTGCGCAGACCTTCATGGGAATGGACGTGGTCATCGTCCGCTGGATGGCTCGCAAGGCCAAGAAGCTCGCCCGCAAGTGGGGCGGGCAGTGCATCGTCTTCATCGACGAGATCGATGCCGTCGGCATGCGCCGCCAGTCGCTCGGAGGCGGCGCGATCGGTGTGATGAGCCCCCGGCCGCAGAGCTTCCACGACCTCTGCTTCTTCGGCCCGAACGGCGCGCTCAATCCGAGCGAGGACCTGATCCTCGAGTCGCGGGCCTGGCGGGAGCGGGTCTTCGCCGCGCGGCAGCCGTCGGTCGCCCCGCAGACGCCGTTCCTCGGCCGGATCGTGAACCAGGCCTTCCCGGGCATGTTCGGCGGCCAGGGCGGCCAGCTGGCGCTGAACCAGTTGCTCGTCGTCATGGACGGCATCGACAATCCGCCCTTCTCCCAGCGCGCCACGACGAACCTCGTGAACAAGACGCTCGACGCGCTCTACATCGTGCCGAGACGGATCGGCCGCATCTCACTGCGGCTGCCACAGGCGCGGCCCTCGAGCAACCAGATCTACTTTGTCGGCGCAACCAACGTCCCGATGGAGATGCTCGACCCCGCGCTCACGCGGCCCGGGCGCATGGGCCGCCACGTGTGGTTCCGCACGCCGACGAAGACCGACCGGCTCGACATCTTCGACCTCTACCTCGGAAAGGTCGCGCACGACCCTGACCTCGACACGGAGAAGCGGCGCGACGAGCTCGCCCGCGTGACCAACGGCTACTCGCCGGCCATGATCGAGCAGGTCTGCTCGATGGCGCTGACGATCGCGCACCACGACGGCAGGCTCGCCTTCAGCTGGCCGGAAATCGTCGAGGCGATGACGACGGTCGAGTCGGGCACCGCGATCGGCACGGAGTACGTGCCCGAGGAGACGCGCGCGGTCGCGATCCACGAGGCCGGACACGCAGCGGCGGCGCACGTGTACATGAAGGGCGCCGAGTCGACGCGTCTCTCAATCCGCCGCCGCGGCGCCGCGCTCGGTCACCACCAGGCGCGGGAGAAAGAGGAGCGCTTCAGCTCCTGGCGCTCCGAGGAGATGGCACAGCTGGTCTGGGCTCTGGGCGCGATGGCCGCCGAGCGCGTCTTCTACGGCGAGAACTCGACCGGCGTCGGGGGCGACGTCCAGAGCGCCACAGCGCGCGCGGCCTGGATGGTCGGCGCCTGCGGCATGGCGCCGGAGCAGCCGGAGCTGAACGGGCGGGCGAACGGCTCGGTCGGGCGCCGCACCAAGACGGCCGACACGAAGCGCGACGAAATCATGCAGCGCTTCGAGCAGATCGGGCTCCAGATCATGAACCGGACCGGCGACGGCGGCCCGCTCGGCCACGATCCGCTCGCCGGCGTGCTCGGCGACCGGGACAAGCGCGCGCTCGCGGCGCAGCTCCTCGGCCAGGCGTACGTCTCGGCCCACGGGCTGATCTCGCACAACAGGCGGGCGGTCGAGCAGATCGCCGACGCGCTGATCGAGAAGAAGGAGCTCTTCGGCGACGAGCTCGTCGAGATCCTCCAGAACGCGAAGCTGAGGATCCCGAAGGTCGACCTCACCAAGGCGGAGGCTTGGCCCGCCGTCTAGGCACCCGCGGCCGCTTCGCGGTGGCGTACTTGCTGCTCGGCGCCGCCGTGGGCGCGGGCATCGGGACCTTCATCGTGCTGCTCCAGCGCCCCGAGGCGCCTCCGCCACCTCCGTGGTCGAGTTGGCAGCCTGCCGCGTCCTCGACCTCCTCGCGGCTGGTCGAGATCGCCCGGCACGTGGGGCAGTCCTACCGCCTCCCGAGCGGCGACCAGCTCACGGCGGTCCAGGTCGGCGGTTCTCAGGGCGGACAGGAGAACGTGCAGGGGATCGCGGTCCTGAACAAGGGAGCGCCGCAACAGGTCGACGAGCAGTACGGCGAGGACGACACGGCGTTCTACATCCTCTGCGGGGGGGCCGACAACTGCTCGATCCCGGAGGGCAAGCCGTCCCGCGCCCGCGGCACCGTGCTTCGCCGCGAGGCCCTCGAGCTGGCGCTCTACACGCTCGAGTACACCCACCCCATCGACAACGTCTTGGTCTTCTTCCCGCCGGGCCCCCGAGAGAAATCGCTTTCTTCGACGCTCTTCTTCCATCGCGACGACCTGTCGAGCCATCTCAAGCAGCCCCTGCGCGCCACTCTGCCGCAGGTCAAGCCGCCGCTGCCGGGGAAGATCGCGCCGAAGGAGGAGAAGACGGTCAACGACCTCACCGGCGCGCAGCGCTACCGCTACCTCGGAATCACCCAGAACCTCGTCGTCATCCGCCCGGGCGCGTAGCGAACAACGGTCAGGCCAGCGGCAGCAGGAACGCGCACGGCCGCGGCTCGCCCGGGAACGGCGCGCGGCCGACCTTCGAGACCACGAATCGCCGCTCGACCTCGCCGACGTCGAGCTCCGAGCCGCGCTCCGGCGGCGGGCCGTCGCGCTCCACGACCAGGTAGCGGGCCGGGGTCGCCACGAACAGGAGGTGCGCGGCCGCAGACTGCGGTGCCGCGACGAGCCCCGGCTGCGGGAGCTCGGCGTTCAGGCGTTCGAGCTCCTCCTGGAGGCGTCGGTTCTCCGCCTCGAGCCGCACCACCTCGGGCTCGGGATCGGGCACCGCCTCGAGCTGCGGCGGCTTGGGCTTCGCGGCCTCGAACGCGACGACGTTGTCCGGCTCGACGTGCCCGCGGCCGCGCCGGTGCCGCCGGTCGATCTCGGCCCAGAGGCCCGTGCCGAAGCCGCGCTCGGTGGCGAGCTCGATTCCGTACTGCTCGGCCAGAGCGACGGCGAGCGCCGGCCCCGAGACGAAGCCTCGCTCGACGAGGATCGCTCCGAGCAGGCGGCCGCTCTCCTCCTGCTCCTCGAGCGCGAGCTCGAGCTCCTCCTTCGTGACGAGGCCCTTTTCGATGAGCAGCTCGCCCAGGGGCCGCCAGATGCTCTCCGCAGGTTCCATCGACCGTTGTATCGGCGGAGAACGCCGATTTCAGGAGATCTGATCGGCGAGGCACCCGACGGCGCCGGTCGACTCCGGCCGGGCGCCGCCGAGCGCGCTCATCGTGTCGGCGTGGGCGTCGCGCCCGGGGAACGAGTAGACCGGCCGGAAGTCGACCGCGCCGTTCAGCTCGACCACGCAGAAGCCGCCCGGCCCGGTGGGGAGCAGGTCGACTCCCACGAGGTCGAGTCCGGAGGCGGCCGCAGCGGCGAGGGCGAGCTGCGAGGCGACCGGCGGCGGCGTCGTGGGGACCGCGGTCGCCCCGAGCGCGATGTTCGTCCGCCACTCACCCGGAGGAGCGACGCGCCTGGCAGCGCCGACAATGCTCCCGCGCGCGACGACGAGCTGCAGGTCGTGCCCCAGCGGCGGGATCAGCTCCTGCGCCACGGCGCCGCTCGCTCGGAACCAGGTCCGGAACGCGAGGGCCTCGAGCGCGCGCCCGAGCTCGCCGGCGTCGTGGCAGAGGATCACGTCGCGGCCCCAGCTGCCGAAGCGCGGCTTGAGGACAGCCGGAAAGTCGAGGTCGGGCGGCGGTGAGTGGCGTTCGAGCAGCGTCGTGCGCGGATGCGGCAGCCCGGCGCGGCGCAGGACGCGGGCGGTCAGCAGCTTGTCGTGGGCTCGCACCAGCGCGGCGGGCGCGTTCAGCACGGTGACGCCTACGTCCTCGAGCCGTTCCAGCGCCCAGAGACCGTCCTCGATCCCGTCGAGCTGCTCGCGGACATCGAGGCGCGCGAGCGCGACATCCCCCGGGCCAAGCGTCAACAGGGCCCCGCGCGGGGAGAGCAGCTCGCCGCCGACGCCGTTCCAGCCGTGCGCGGCGAGTGCCAGGTTCGTCAGGCTCGGACCGTGGGCGACGATCGCGAAGCGCATCCAACCGACTGTGCGGTTCGTAATGCCCCTCGTGGGCAGCAATCCGGTTACGGACTCGTGACGAAGTTGCGTTCAATCCGGCTTGTGTGCAAAGTGACGTCGTCGCGATGAGGTTCGTTGCCCGACGACGACTGTTGCTCGCGGTGATCGGAGCCGCGGCGCTCGGCGGCTTCGCTCTCGGCCTCGTCCTCGGCCGCGGCTCGGACACTGCGCTCGCGCAGGGGCGGCCGGGGGTCGTGGCGCAGGGCAAGTTCTTCTCGGTCGCCTGGGCGACGACCGGCACCGCCAAGGTCGTGCGGGGCGCGTCGGGTCACCTCGAGCTGCGGCTGAGCGGGACCTTCAGGACGCGCGAGGCTCCCGAGCTCTACGTCTACCTCGCGCGGCACGAGGGTGCCCGCCGCACCGAGTGGAAGGAGCTCGCTGCTCTCCGGAGCGCCTCCGGAGCACAGCGCTACTCGCTTCCGGCCGAGGCGGCCGACGTGCGCGGCCTCTCGGTGGCGATCGTCTGCGCGAAGTGCAACAAGACGTGGGGCGCCGCGAGGTTCGCCTCCGCGGGCCGCTCAGCGGCGTAGCGCGGGCGCGGGCTTCCCGCCAGCATCTCGTTTGCCAACAAGCTCGCCCGCTCCCGGGCGAAGAGCAACCGTGCATCGTTGTCGAAGAACATCGTCGTCACCTCCCATCTGGCGTCTCCCTATGGAGACGAAGGCGCCGGACGGAAATCGACATCTACGCGAGCGGGACGCTGTGACGCCGGCAGGCGCGCCGGCGCGCGTCGCGTCGGTTCATCCCATCGAGAGGATGCTTCGGAGCGCTTGCTGCCGCACACTGCCGCTCGACCTTCCATCCACAGCGCTCGCAAGGCCGGACAGGGGGCACCATGACCAAGCGCTTCAACGGGACGATCAACGTCGACGAGCGGGATTCGGTCCCGGACTGGGAGCCGTACCTGCAGCCGGTCGTGCCGCAGGGAGCGCCGAACGTCCTCTACATCGTGCTCGACGACGTCGGCTTCTCGGCGATGGAGCCCTGGGGCGGCCTGATCGAGACCCCGAACATCAACAAGCTCGCCGCGAACGGCCTCACGTACACGAACTGGCACACGACGGCCCTCTGCTCGCCGACCCGCTCGTCGCTGCTGACCGGCCGCAACCACACGACGAACGGCATGGCGTGCATCGCGGAGGCGACGACCGGCTTCCCGAACTCGAACGGCCACATCCCGTTCGAGTGCGCGACGATCGCCGAGGTGCTCGGCGAGCGCGGCTGGAACACGTACATGCT
>JBKPFI010000384.1:0-10177 GCA_046728775.1 Actinomycetota bacterium
AGAGCTCGCCCTGGCGCTCGGGCGCAGCCTCGTAGAGCTTGCGGCGCCACTCGCCGCTCCCGCCGAGCTCGCGGCGGTCCTCGGTCGTCGCCATGCGGGGATTGTGCCCGTTCCGCGGATCCTCCGAGGCAAATCCCGCGAATCGAGCGAGGATTGCGCCGCCGAACGGCGGCGTGCTGCTCCTTGCGGCGCCAGCCGGAACGGGCACGCTCGCCAATCGGAGCATCATCGTCGTTCCTCTGCCCTAGCCGCCCGCCGGTGGCGGGAGGGGCGGCGGCGACTAGCTCGAGCCGCCGCCCGGTCGCCAGAGGGGCTCATTGCCGGCGTTCGCAGCCCGGGCGAAGATGAAGAGCAGGTCCGAGAGACGGTTCAGGTAGACGGGCACGAGCGGGTCGATCGTGGTCTGCTCGGCTGCCGCCAGCGCCGCGAGCTCCGCGCGGCGGCAGACCGTGCGTGCGAGGTGGAGGCGGGCGGCTGCCTCGCTGCCGCCTGGAAGGACGAAGCTCTTCAGCTCCGGCAGGGCCTCGTTGTGCCGGTCGCAGAGGCGCTCGAGCTCCTCCACCTGCGCCTGCGTGACGCGGAGCCGCTCACCCTGCGGCGCGAATGGCACGGACAGATCGGCGCCGAGGTCGAAGAGATCGTTCTGGATCCTCTGGAGCGGCTCGCGCAGCTCCGGGTCGAGGTCGTGGAGCGCCAGCACGAGGCCGACGTGCGAGTTGAGCTCGTCGACCGCGCCGTAGGCAGCGACGCGTGGGTCGAGCTTCGAGACGCGCGACCCGTCGCCGAGACTCGTCTCGCCGCGGTCGCCGCCGCGCGTGTAGATCTTCGTCAGGCGGACGGGCTCGTCAGGCCGGCGGGGGCTCATCGGCGACTACTTGCAGAAGTCACGTTTTCGACACGCCTCCGTGACAGACACATGACATTTTCGAACCTAGGCTGTCGGTGGGCGGGTGTGGTGGGAACCCGGTTCTCGGGCGTGAACATCAAAGCTCATCCCTGAGCGAGCTGCCGCTCACGGAGCCCGAGGATCGAGCGGGCGATCACCAGGCGCTGGATCTCGTTCGTCCCCTCGTAGATCTCCGTGATCTTCGCATCGCGGTAGTAGCGCTCCGCCGGGAACTCCTTCGTGTACCCGTAGCCGCCGAGCACCTGGATCGCCTCGGCGGTCTGCCGCCGTGCCGTCTCCGACGCGAACAGCTTCGCCTTCGCGCCCTCCTCGGTGTGCGGCCGCCCCTGCTGCTTCAGCCAGGCCGCGCGGTAGACGAGCAACCTCGCCGCGTCGATCTCCGTCGCCATGTCGGCGAGCTTCCACTGGATCGCCTGGAAGTCCGCGATCGGCCGTCCGAATTGCCGCCGTTCCAGCGCATAGCCGCGGGCAAGGTCGTACGCCGCCTGTGCAATCCCCAGTGCCTGGGCGGCAATCCCGATGCGGCCGCCGTCGAGCGTCGACATCGCCACGGTGAAGCCCTTGCCCTCCTCGTGCAGCAGCCGGTCGCGCCCCACCCATGCCCCCTCGATCGCCAGGTCGACCGTCGAGGAGGAGTTCAGCCCGAGCTTCTCCTCCTCGCGGGTAACGGTCACCTGGTCGCCGTCGAGGATGAACGCCGAGACTCCTTTCGGCCCCGGCGTGTCGGGATCGGTGCGGGCGAAGAGCACAACCGTCCCGCCGAAGGCGGCGTTGGTGATCCACTGCTTCGAGCCCGTGACAGTCCAGCCGTCACCGTCGGGCGTCGCCGCCGTGCGCAGGGAGCCCGCGTCGGAGCCGGCCTCCGGCTCGGTCAGCGCGAACGCGCCGATTGCCTCCCCGCGGGCGAGCGGCGGCACGAACCGGCTCCGCTGCTCGTCGGTGCCGAAGTCGAGGATCGGCAACGTCACCGCGCTCGTGTGCACGGCCACCGTCACGCCCACTCCGGCGTCGGCGCGCGAGAGCTCCTCGAGCACCAGGATGTAGGAGAGGAAGTCGGCCCCGGCCCCACCGTACTCCTCCGGGATGCAGACGCCCAGCAAACCGACCGCGGCCAGCTTCCCGAACAGCTCTCGCGGAAAGCCGTGCCCACGGTCCCACTCGGCCGCGTTCGGCTCGATCTCGGCCTGCGCGAACTCCCGAGCCAGCGACTGGATCTCCCGCTGGTCGGACGAGAGCTCGAACTCCATCGGGGCGCGAGTATAGATGCGGCCGGCGTGGGCTCGGCGTACCGCGACAGCCGCAGCCAAGCCCCTTTCGCCCGCGCGCGTGAGGTAGCGGACCGGGACAGGCCGGCCTCTCCCCTGGGTAGCACGCAGGCCCCAGACAGAGAAGGCCGCCCCGGACGTCTCGCGAGAATAGATTCGTATTGCGATCTTGTCCGGCGTCGGCTCGGCACCCCTTGACACGCCCGGCCTGCTAGGGTCGCCGCTCCGAAGGGCCGAGGCCGCCATTTCGTCCCTTCTTTCTCTCCCCTGGGGGGCGCGCCCTTAACTGCGGCGGGCGGCTCGGCTCTTCCCCCTGCGGAAACGCAGTGCCGGGCGAGCTGAGGCCGGACGATGGTGCGCTAGAGTCGGCGCCGGTTTGGCCTCCGGAACAGCGCAGGGCACGCTGCCGTGGAGCTGGTACGTCGATCCCGACCTGCTGCGGCGAGAGCAGGAGCGGATCTTCCGGCGCGGCTGGCAATACGCAGGACCGGCCGAGCACGCGGCCGAGCCGGGGGACTTCTTCACGTGCAGCGCCGGCGACGTGCCCGTGGTCGTTACCCGCGACCGCTCCGGCGAGCTGCATGCCCTGCTCAACGTCTGCCGCCACCGCGGCTCGATCGTCGCCGACGGCCGGGGCAACCGCGAGACCCTGCAGTGCCGCTACCACGCGTGGACGTACGGACTCGACGGCCGCCTGCGGGCGGCCCCGCGGGCCCGCGAGGGGACCGGCCTCGACACCGAGGGCATCGCGCTGCGGGAGCTTGCGCTGGAGCAGTGGGGCGCGCTTCTGTTCGTCAACCCCGACCGAGACGCCGAGCCGCTCGCGGAGACCCTCGGCCCGCTGCCGGACCGTTTCCGTGCCGCCGGAATCGACGTCGAGACCCTCCGCTTCCGCCGCCGCAGCGAGTCCGACCTCGCGTGCAACTGGAAGATCGCCGTCGAGAACTACCTCGAGTGCTACCACTGTCCGGTCGCCCATCCGGGCTTCAGCGCCGTCGTCGACGTCTCGCCCGATGCCTACCGGCTCGAGACGCACGCGCACGGCTCGAGCCAGTTCGGGCCGACGAAGCGCGGCGCCGGGCCGGTCGAGGGCCAGTTCCACTGGCTCTGGCCCGTGACGAAGGTCTACGCGCTGCCCGGGCCGCCGAACCTCGTCGCGGGCCCGGTCGCGCCGGTCGGACCCGAGCGGACGCGCAGCTTCCTCGACTACTTCTTCCCCGAGGACGTCCCTGACGGCGTCGTGGACGAGCTCCTCGCCTTCGACGACCAGGTGGGGCTCGAGGACCGCGCGCTCGTGGAATCCGTGCAGAAGGGAGTGCGCTCCGGCCTCCTCGACGAGGGACGGTTGATGCCAGAGAGCGAGCGCCTGCTCGCGCACTTCCAGCACCTCGTGCGCGAGGCGCTCGAGTGAGAGCCCTGTTGGTCGTCTCGGCCGTCGTCGCCACGCTCGCGGCCGGGTGCGGCTCGAGCCCGCCGTCGGCGGAGAGCGTCGTCCGCGCCTGGAGCCAGGCGCTCAACACCGACGACAACAAGGCCGCCGCCGACCTCTTCGCGCCCGGAGCCGAGGTCGTTCAGGCCGGCAGGGTGGTCACCCTGCGCACCTACGCCGACGCCGTCGCCTGGAACTCACACCTCCCCTGCTCCGGGCGGATCGTCTCGATCACGAGTAAGGGGCAGACGGCCACGGCGACCTTCGAGCTGGGCGACCGCGAGCACAGCCGCTGCGACGGCCCCGGCGAGCGCGCCACGGCGATCTTCCGCGTCGTGAAGGGCAAGATCGTGCTCTGGCACCAGACGGGCTCGAACGGGCCGCCGGCGTTTTCGGCCTAGAAGCTACGCCGACCCGACGAGGGCGTCCGCGGTGAGCGCCCGGCGGACGCGCCGGAGCGCCCGCTCCCGCGAGCGGAAGGCGTCGACCACGGCCGGGTCGAACTGCTTGCCGGCCTGCGCCAGGAGCTCGCGGCCGGCGGCCGCCCAGCTCATCGCCTTCCGGTAGGGGCGGTCGCTCGTCATCGCATCGAGAGCGTCGGCCACGGCGAAGACCCGAGCCGCGGCGGGAATCTCCTCGCGGGCGAGGCCGTCCGGGTAGCCGCACCCGTCCCAGCGCTCGTGGTGCCAGCGCACGACGCCCAGGCCCGCGCCCTGCAGGAACGAGACGCCGCTCAGGAGCTGCTCGCCGAGCACAGTGTGAGTCTCCATCACCCGGCGCTCGGGCTCCGTGAGCGGGCCCGGCTTCTTGAGGATCTTGTCCGGGATCCCGATCTTGCCGACGTCGTGGAGGATGAAGCCGTAGACCACGCTTTCGTCCTCGACGAGCTCGGGAGCCGCCTCCTGCGCGAGCTCGAGCGCGTACCGGTGCACGCGCTGCGAGTGCTCGCCCGTCGAGCTGTCCTTCGACTCGAGCGCGCCGGCGAGTGCCGAGACCGTCTCGTGATAGGCAGCTTCCAGAAGCCGCCGCTGGCCGCGCTCGAGCTCGAGCATGTGGCGTAGGTCACGTGCATAGAGCAGGAGCTGCTCGTCCGGCCGCTTCGCCCGGCTTGCCCGGTACGGCGTCGCGTGCAGACCGGCGGAGACCCGCTCGACGACGGCCAGCAGCTCCAGCGGGCTGAACGGCTTGAGCACGAGCGCGTCGGCACCGACCTCCTGTGCCACCGCGTCGGTGGCGAGGTCGTCGCCGGTCAGCAGGACGACCGGGACGTCACGCGTCGCGCGGGAGCTTTTCAGCTGCGCGCAGAGCGCGACACCGTCGGTTCCCGGCATGCGTACGTCGAGCACGACCGCATCCGGTCGGGCGGCGGCGATGCGCTCGCGTGCGGCGATGGCGTCTGGGGCCTCGTCGACTTCCACGTCGACCGCCTCGAAGGTCGTGCGCAGGAGCGCGCGCAATCCGTCGTCGTCGTCCACCAGCAAGAGGCGCAGCGGATCCTCCTTGGGATGACTCGTTTGCTCGGTTTGTTCCATTCCAACTATCGGCGCTTAGGAGTAGATGTAAAACCCCCTGCTGGACTTGCGGCCCAGCTTCCCGGCAGCCACCAATTCTCGCAGGAGCGGGCAGGGCTCGTAGCGATCGTCACGCAGGCCGTCGCGCAGGACCTCCATGATCGCGACGCACGTGTCGAGCCCGATCAGGTCAGCCAGGGCGAGCGGCCCCATCGGGTGCGCGAAGCCGAGCTTCGCGATCGTGTCGATCGCCGCGGCCGCGGCGGCACCGGCGTGGAGCGCCCCCACCGCCGCGTTGTTGTTCGGCATCCGGATCCGGTTCGAGACGAAACCCGGGAAGTCGTTCGCCACCGCCGGCGTCTTGCCCAGCTCGCGCGCGAGCTCGGTGATCGCCTCGGCGGTCTCGTCCGAGGTCTCGCGCCCCCGCACGACCTCGACGAGCTTCAGCACCGCCACCGGGTTGAAGAAGTGCATGCCGATCACCCGGTCGGGGCGGCTCGTCGCGGCCGCGAGCGAGCTGATCGGGATCGACGACGTGTTGGAGGCGAGCACGGCTTCCGCGGGCAGCGTTTCGTCGGCGTGGCGGAAGACGTCCTCCTTGACCGCCGCGTCCTCGACCACCGCCTCGACCATAAGGTCGGCCTCGACCAGGCCTTCGACCGGCTCGACCCGCGCGAGGACCTCGGCGGGCTCGGGTCCCCCCTTCTTCGCGAGCTTCGTCAGGCTCTTGCGGATCGTCTCCAGCCCGTGCTCGACCGCGCCCGGAGCAGCGTCGTGCAGCGACACGCGCCGGCCCGAGGCGGCGACGACCTGCGCGATCCCGCCGCCCATCTGGCCGGCTCCCACGACGAGCACGTGCTGGAAGCGCACGCTGAGGAGGCTAACGTGCGTCGATGAATCACCGCGTGCGCCGGGCAACCGCCGACGACGCGCAAGCGCGAGGGCCCGCTAGACCTCGAGCAGAATGGCGTCGCCCTGACCGCCGCCGGAGCAGATCGCGGCGAGGCCGAGGCCGCCGCCGTTGCGGCGGAGCTCGTGAACCATCGTCGTCAGGATCCGCGCGCCCGATGCGCCGATCGGGTGGCCCAACGCGACAGCACCTCCGTTGACGTTGACCTTGTCCGGGTCGGCGCCGAGCATCGCCGTCGAGTTGAGCACGACCGACGAGAAGGCCTCGTTCAGCTCGACCCGCTCGACGTCGTCGATCGACTTGCCTGCCTTCTCCAAAGCGATCGCGCCGGCCTTGGCCGGGGTCCGCGCGAGGTAGGCGAAGTCGTCGGCAACGTACCCCTGCGAGACGATCGTCGCCAGCACCTCCTGGCCGCGGCGCTTCGCGAACTCCTCGCTCGTGACCACGAGCGCGCCCGCGCCGTCGTTGACACCGGGCGCGTTCCCGGCGGTGGTCGTGCCCTCAGGGTCGAACACCGGCTTGAGCCGCGCGAGCTTCTCTATCGAGGTGTCGCGGCGAGGGCCCTCGTCGACGGCGACCTCCCCGACCGGCACGATCTCCGGCTCGAAGCGGCCCTCGTCGATCGCCTTCACCGCCCGCTCGTGCGAGCGCAGCGCCCAGCGATCCTGGTCCTCGCGGGAGATCCCGAGCTCGCGCGAGACGAACGACGCCTGCTCGACCATGTGGCGGTTGTCGAAGGTCGACGTCAGGCCGTCGTGGGTCATCAGGTCGATCAGCGTGCCGTCCCCGAGCCGGTAGCCGAAGCGGGCCTTCTTGAGGACGTACGGCGCGTTGGACATCGACTCCATGCCGCCGGCGACGACGACCTGCACGTCGCCCGCCCGGATCATCTGGTCGGCGATCTCGACCGCGCGGATCGAGGAAGCGCAGACCTTGTTGATCGTGTCCGAGGGCAGGTCGATCGGCAGGCCCGCGCCGACCGTTGCCTGCCGCGCCGGCGCCTGGCCGGCGCCGCCTTGCAGCACCTGGCCCATGATCGCGTACTCGACCTCCTCGTTCTCGACTCCGGCCCGGTCGAGCGCGGCCCGAATCGCGATCGCACCGAGCTCGGTCGCCTCGTAGTCGACGAGGCCGCCGCCGAGCCTGCCGAAGGGCGTGCGGACTGCGGAGACGATCACGGAGCGGGACATCGCCGTAAACCTAGCGAGTGAAGTCGAGGCCGGGCTCGAGCCGCCGGGCAAAGGCCGCGACCAGCCGCGCGGTCGCCTCGACGTCCTCCAGCGAGACCAGCTCCGTCGGGGTGTGGATGTAGCGCGTCGCGATCGAGATGAGCCCGGTCGCAATCCCGGCGCGGCTGGCGTAGGCGGCGTCCATGTCGGTGTACGTCTCGCCCGAGGAGACGTTGACCGAGTACGCGATCCCCTCGGCCTCGGCGGTCTCGACGAGCAGCTCGAAGACCTTCGGGTTGATCGTCGAGCCGCGGTTGACGATCGGCCCCCCGCCGAGCTTCGCCTCGCCCCAGGCCTTCGGGTCACCGTCCGGGATGTCGGTCGCATCGGTCACGTCCACCGCGAGCGCGACCTGCGGCTGCAGCGCGAAGACCGTCGTGCGGGCGCCGCCGTAGTCGCCGACCTCCTCCTGCACGGCGGCCACCGCCGCGACGCCGCCCGGGGCGCCGCCGTCCTCGGCGACGAGCCTTGCCGCCTCGAGCGCGACGTAGGCGCCGAGGCGGTTGTCGAGCGCGCGCGAGGCGAGGCGGCCGTTCGCGAGCTCGAGCGGCTCGCCGGCGATCACGGCCACGTCGCCGAGCCGCACGAGCCCGAGCGCCTCCTTCCGGTCGCGGGCGCCGATGTCGACGTGCAGGTCGTCCAGCGCGAGCTGCTCCTCCTTCTCGTCCCGCTTCCCGGGCTTGCGCCATTTGCGGCCGATCGCCCCGGGAAGGGGCCCCTTGCGGGTGAGGAGCTCGACCCGCTGGCCGAGCAGCACCTCGGGCCGCCAGCCGCCCACGCCCCGGAAGAACAGGAAGCCGTGCTCGTCCACATGCGTGACCATCAGGCCGATCTCGTCGATGTGCCCGAGCACGACGAGCAGCGGACCCTCGCCCGTTCCCGCCACCCGCGCGACCGACGAGCCGAGCGCGTCGCTCGACACCTCGGCGAAGGCCGAGGCCGCCTTGCGCCAGACCGCGGTGGCCGCCGTCTCGTACCCCGACGGGCCCGGTGCGGTCAGGAGACGGCGCAGGAGCTCCGGGACGGCCATCGAGGGAGCGTATTCGGCCCCGCCCGTTCGGTCACCCTTGACGCGCGCTCCAGGCTGCGCCTACCCTGCGGGAGATGACTTCCGTCTCGCGCATCTGGGGCTGGGCCTGGCGCCACGAGCGGGGCGGGAGCGTCGCCTGACCGGACCTCCGACGCAACTCCCGTTCCGCTCGCAGACCTTCCGCACGGAGGGTCTTTTTGTTTGCCATGAACGCACTCACCGTCATCTCGACCGACCTTCTCACCCCCCTCGGGGCGTACCTCCGGCTGCGCGAAGGCGGGAGCGCGAGCTTCCTGCTCGAGTCCGTCGAGAAGGGGCGGCTGGGCCGCCACTCCTTCGCCGGCTGTGGCTCGCGGCTCGTCGAGGTCCACGAGGCGGAGGAGTGCGGGCTGCCGGTCGTCGGCTACCTCGGCTACGACCACGCGGCGCGGCTCGAGCCGACGGTGCCGCTCCCGGAGGACGGGCGCGGGCTTCCCGATAGCCGGTTCGTGGTGCCCGAGACGCTCGTCCGCTTCGACCACGGGCTCGGGATGGCCGAGGTTCTCTGCGGCGACCCGGGAACAGTGGCGGACCTGCTCGATGGTCCGCAGCCGTCGACCGTACCTCGCGTGCGCTCTCGCGCGGGATCGACCCGGCGTCTTCCCTCGCGCCACGCGTACGAGCGCGCGGTGGTGCGCGCGAAGGAGCACATCCACGCCGGCGACGCGTTCCAGATCGTCCTCTCGCAACGCGCCGAACGGCCGACCTCGGCCAGTGCGCTGGAACTCTACCGCTCCCTGCGGCGGGTGAACCCCTCGCCGTACCTGTTCCTGCTCGAGCTCGACGGGCTTGCCCTCGTCGGCTCCTCCCCGGAGACGCTGGTGAAGGCAGAGGGCCGGCACGCCTCGCTCAACCCGATCGCGGGAACGACGCGACCCGGCGACGGCGACGCGGAGCGACTGCTCGGCTCGGAGAAGGACCGCGCCGAGCACGTGATGCTCGTCGACCTGGGGCGCAACGATCTCTCGCGGGTCTGCCGCCCCGGCACGGTCAGCGTGGCGCGCTTTCTCGAGCCCGAGCGGTTCTCGCACGTGACGCACCTCGTCTCGGAGGTCGTCGGTGAGCTGGAGCCTCAGGTGTCGCACTTCGACCTGCTGCGCGCCTGCTTCCCGGCCGGCACGGTCTCCGGGGCGCCGAAGGTGCGCGCGATGCAGCTGATCTCGGAGCTCGAGGGCTACCGGCGCGGCCCGTACGCGGGCGCCGTGCTCTACGCGCTGCCGGGCGAGGCGCTCGACGCCTGCATCGCGATCCGGACGATCGTGCTCCACGACGGCGTCGCGCTGCTGCAGGCCGGGGCAGGGATCGTGGCCGACTCCGACCCGGCCGCCGAGCACGACGAGTGCCTGCGCAAGCTCGCGGCGCTCGAGACCGCGATCGAGCTCGCGGAGGCGCGGCAGTGATTTTGTTGATCGACAACTACGACTCGTTCACGTACAACCTCGCGCACCTTTTCGGGGAGCTCGGCGCCGAAGTTGTGGTGCGGCGCAACGACGCGCTGGGCGCCGACGAGGCGGAGCGACTCTCTCCGTCGCACCTCGTCGTCTCCCCGGGACCGGGCCGGCCGGCGGACGCGGGCGCCTGCCTCCAGATCGTCCGCCGGCTCGTGCCCCGGGTGCCGACACTCGGCGTCTGCCTCGGCCACCAGGTGGTGGTCGAGGCCTTCGGCGGCGAAGTGGGACCCGCCCGCCGGCTTGTGCACGGGAAGCCGAGCCCGATCGACCACGACGGGCGCGGGCTCTTCCGGGGCCTTCCGGATCGATTTGAGGCCGGCCGCTACCACTCACTCGCTGCCACGAGCGTCCCCGGCTGCCTCGAGGTGTCGGCCACGTGCGCCGACGGCGAGGTGATGGCGGTTCG
>JBKPFI010000117.1:0-3311 GCA_046728775.1 Actinomycetota bacterium
TGCAGTCGCGCATCTCGAACGACATCGGCGGCGTTCAGAGCGTCGTCACGAACACCGCCACGTCAATCGCCTCGAACGCGACGACCGTGGTGGCGACGATGGTCGGCATGCTCGTGCTGAGCTGGCAGCTGGCGCTGTTCGCGTTCGCGCTGATCCCGCTCTTCGCGTTCCTCACCCGCCGTGTCGGAAACGAGCGTCGCCGGATCGCGAAGACGACGCAGGAGACGCTCGCGGACATCTCGAGTCTCGTCCAGGAGTCGCTCTCGGTCTCGGGGATCCTGCTCGGGAAGACGATGGGCCGCGGAAGCGAGCTCGCCGACCGGTTCGAAAGCGAGTCGCTGCGGCTGGCCGAGCTCGAGGTGCGCCAGCGGATGGCCGGCCGCTGGGTGATGGCTTCGATCCAGACGAGCTTCGCGATCATGCCCGCGGCGGTCTACTGGTTCGGCGGGCTCGCCCTGGCCAGCGGGTCGCACGCGATCTCGATCCCGGTGCTCGTCGCGTTCACGACGCTGCAGACGAGGCTCTTCTTCCCGGTCGGCTCGCTGCTCGGCGTCGGGCTCGACGTGCAGACCTCGCTCGCGCTCTTCGACCGGATCTTCGAGTACCTCGACCAGCCGATCGACATCGAGGAGCGTCCCGACGCGATCGCAGTCGGCCGGGCGGGGGACGTCGTCTTCGACCACGTCTGGTTCCGCTACGGCGAGGACTGGACGCTCCAGGACGTGTCGTTCGCGGTTCCGGCCGGCACCACGACCGCGCTCGTGGGGGAGACCGGCTCCGGCAAGACGACGCTCGGTTACCTCACGGCGCGGCTGTACGACGTGACCCGCGGGCGCGTGACCATCGGCGGCGTCGACATCCGCGACCTGAGCCTGCAGGCGCTCAGCGATCTCGTCGGCGTGGTCTCGCAGGAGACCTACCTCTTCCACGAGTCGGTGCGCGAGAACCTGCGCTTCGCCAAGCCCGACGCGACCGACGAGGAGATCGAGCTCGCCGCGGAAGCGGCGCGCATCCACCATGTGATCGAGGCGCTCCCCGACGGCTACGACACCGTCGTCGGCGAGCGCGGGTATCGCTTCTCGGGCGGCGAGAAGCAGCGGATCGCAATCGCTCGCACGATCCTCCGCAACCCGCCGATCCTCGTGCTCGACGAGGCCACCAGCGCTCTCGACACGGAGACGGAGCGGCTCGTGCAGGACGCGCTCGACCGACTCTCGGAGGGCAGGACGACCATTGCGATCGCGCATCGTCTCTCGACCGTGCGCGACTCAGACCAGATCATCGTGCTCGACCACGGCCGCGTAGTCGAGTCCGGCCGGCACGACGACCTGATCGTCGCGAGCGGTCGCTACTCGGCTCTCGCGGCGCGCGACGCCGAGCTCGGGCCCGCGGCCCTCGCCTAGCCGAGCCAGGTGATGCGGCCGGTCGCCTTCGCGGGGATCTTGGCGACCCAGACCTCGCCGGCGTGGATCCCCCTCGACGGCGCCGAGACGAGCGGAGCGCCTGGTGCGCCCGATGCGCAGCGGTTCAGCGCCGCCAGCAGGATCGTCAGGGCGCCGCGGTTCAAGAGCCGCAGCCGGCGACCGTAGCGATGGCCGCTCGTGGCTTCTTGTACATTTGCAGCGCGGGCTTGAACGGAAGGAGCTCCCTCCTCGCGAAACGGGTCGGCGTGAGCGCCGCGAGCAGCGAGGCGCGCAGTGCGGAGCTTCCCGGGCTGCGAATCACCGACGTGCGCTACCCGCGCTTCACCACGCCGTGGCACGACCACGAGCACGCGTGCGTCACGATCGCCCTGGGGGCCACCGGCTTGCCCGCGAGCTGCGGGCGACCGACGACGCCGCGCCGCTCGCGCTGCACGGCGCCGCTCTCGAGCTGCTGGCGGTGCTCTCGCGCACCCGAGCCCGGGTCCGCAGGCGCCCTCCGCGCTGGCTCGACGACGTGACCGACTACCTCCACGAGCACAAGCTCGAGCGGAGCCACTTCACGCGGACCTTCGTGAGCTACTTCGGAGTCCCACCGGGTCGCTGGCGATCGGCACGTGCCTGAGCGCGGGACGAGCCGGCGCCGGCAGCTTCTCTGGGAGGTCGAGCTCGTCTGGCTGCTCTTCGGCCTCGCGACGGTCGCGGTCTTCGAGACGTACTGGAGGCTGCCGCCCAGCGAGCTCTGGAAGGTGTCGGGCTCCGGCTTCGACGGAGGAGCGGGGCGCGCCTTCGTCTTCCTCAGCTTCTCGGCGGCGGTCGCCGCCCCGCCGGTGCTCGCGATCGTCGTCGACCGGCTGGACAACCGGCGGGCGACCGTCCTGGCGATCGTTGCGTTCCTGCTCTGCGCGACCGTGGCCGTTCCGGGCGTCCAGACGCCCGACGACCTCGACGCGAAGTGGACGCAGCTGCCCGCGGTGGTCGGCGTACTCCTGAGCGTCGCCCTGACGGTGTGGGCCGTGCTGCGCGGGCGGGCCGAGCCGGCGCAGACTACCCGCGCCGGCGACCTCGCGCGGCTGGTCGTCGGTGCCGTGCTGCTCTTCATGGCCGCGCCCTACGTCGCGGCCGAGCTCGGATTCTTCCTCGACGGCGTGCCGCTGCTCGGCTGGATCTTCCAGACCGGGACGATCGAGCCGGAGCCGGGAACCGGGCAGCTGCACGCCGCCGTGCACCACGGCCATCACCACGGCCTCGACGGCTTCCTGCTGGCGGTCAGCGTGTTGCTGCTCTCGCGCCTGATCGGGACGATCCAGCGGCCGGGACTGCGCTCGGCGACGGCGGCCTATCTCTCGCTGATGCTGGTCTACGCGCTGACGAACATGGCGAACGACCTCTGGACCGAACAGGTCGTGAAGCGTGACTGGACGCGCTGGGAGATCCCCGACGTGCTCCAGCCGTCCGCTTCTGCCGCATGGGGGGCGATGATCGCAGTCGCGGTCGTGTTCTACCTCCTGCTCTTTCGGCCGCATGGCAAGGTTGCGCTCGATGGCGGCGAGCAAACAGCGGGAAAAGGGGGCGGCCTTCGCCGCGCTGCACGAGGCTGAGCCGTTCCTGATCCCGAACCCGTGGGACGCCGGCTCCGCGCGCGTGCTCGAGGCGCTCGGGTTCCGCGCGCTGGCGACGACCAGCTCGGGGTTCGCCTTCACGCTCGGGCGCCTCGACGGGGCGGCGACTCTCGAGGAGGTGGCAGCCCACGTGGTGTCCGTCGATGCCGCGACGTCGCTGCCGCTCTCGGTCGACCTCGAGAACGGATACGGCCGGGCGCCCGAGGACGCTGCACGGGCGGTGGCCAGTGCCGCAGCGGCCGGAGCGGTCGGCGGCTCGATCGAGGAC